>CAJXNF010000039.1 GCA_913056375.1 uncultured Pseudomonadota bacterium
TTGACCAGGTAACGGACAACCTCACGGTTTCCGATGGATTCAAGCAGCTCGGCCGGGTCAGAGTGATTGTAGGACCAAGCTTCAAAATCCTTGACGACATATTGAACGGGAACAGCAGCAGTGAGAAAGTTAACGGGAACCGTCTGATCTTCCTCGCCATCGCCTTGCTCTTGACTGGCGACTAAAAAATTAAGCTCCTCATCATAATGAGTGGCGGTCCAAAGTAAGACTCGCCCTCTATCATTGTCATCACTTTCACTAGTTTCATAGCCGACGTTGAAGCTTTGGAGTTCTTTAGCTGGATGGCGATAAACTTGTTCCACCGGCCATGGAAGTTTGAAGTGCAAGCCTGGCTCCAAAACCGACCCCGCTTGGCGAGGCTTACCAAAACGCTCTACAATCGCAAGTTCATTAGGATCAATGATCACAAAGGTTGTTGAAAGCATCAACATACCCAATTGAAACAAAATCAACCAAGCCAAAGCGCGCTCAAGAAACTTGTAGAACCAGGTATCGGAAACCTTGAATCCAAACTGATAATCCAATGCTTGCGCGGCCGTAGTCACCAAACCAGCTGGTTGCCCCATTAGTCCCACTAACCGACTTTCATAGAGGGTTCGTTGGGCCTTGACTTGAGTGCGTGGGCGATAGATTTCGAGCACCAGGTTGGCAAAGCTCTCGATGGTCGAAAGGCCTAGGAGTACGACGAGGATGCGCGCCAGATGAAAATCCAGGCGAACGAAATCAAACCATCCCCCAGCAAAAGCGATGACCACCACCACACAAACGACCGAACCTAGCAGCAAATAAGCACCCCCGGGGCGAAGCAATCGCAATTTTTCCAGGCCAGCCAGGCGAGCGCTGTATTTACCGAGCATAAACAGGATCAGCGCGAAGACAGAAAAAGTCACCATCACCAGAGGCGCCTTGCCCAAGTCGTGCAACGGGGCTTGATGCAGCCATTTCCACAGGAGATAGACACCCACGCCTTGTCCCAAACCTAATAAGGCCGTAAAGGCCGGCACGAAAAACCGTTCAAACTGTTCCCTCGCCTTACGGGCTATAAACGTGTCTGCACCGGATTCATCAAAGAGAGCCGATCGATTGCGATCTCGAGCAATCTCTTCATACTCCAGTTGCTCCAGATGCTCGCGATGCTCCAACCGCATCTGAAAATAACTGATGGCCGCCACCAAGAATCCCACACCGAGGAAGACCGCTCCCACCGCGGCAGTCGCTGATTGCGCCACATTGCCAATCAAGGCCGCCACGAGGCAGGCAATCAGCAATCCTAGCAGGTTAACTAAACCATTTTTTTGCGTGTTTCGTTCCATACAAACTTTCGTCGCCTATCCAATTATCTAATGAGGTGTCAGCTCAATTCTCGGTTCTCAAAACTCATGATGGCAAGTGCCATGATTGCCGTAGATCCTGCAAAATTGAGCAATGGGTGCCTGGAAGTTCTCAAAGGCAGCCATCATCTGGGTCGCCTTGATCATTCCTTAGCTGGAGATCAATCTGGCGCAGATCCAGAACGAGTAAAGGTTGCAGTGGAACAATATGAGAAGGTAGCAGTTGAATTAGAACCTGGGGACACCCTTTTTTTTCATTGCAATCTGCTCCACTGTTCAGGTCAAAACCATTCTCCTCAGCCTCGCTGGGCAATGATTTGCTGTTACAACGCTGCTAGTAATAATCCCTACAAAATCTCTAGACATCCCCAATATACTCCTCTAGAGCAAGTGGATGACACTCTTATCAAAATGGTTGGGCTGAAAAGATTCAGTGAAAGTGGAGATGTTGATTTTATGGGTGAAAAAGTTGATCGAAGTATCCCCTCAGATCTTCACAAACCAATGCCTGAAACAGTATGAGACCCACCACTGGAATTCGTCTCAGTTGGCCTGAGCTCAGAAAATTTTTGTACCAACATCTCACTGAGCATGTTCTCCCATTCTGGTTTCCGAAACTGATTGATCCCAGACACGGGGGCTTGAACAATTGTGTTCAGGATGATGGTGAAGTTCTCTCTACCGAAAAATATCTTTGGTCACAGGGCCGAGCTCTTTGGGTGCTGAGTAAACTTTTTAATGACATTGATCAGGATCCCAAATGGCTGGAGATGGCAGCTCCCATCTCAAAATTATTAACTGACTATGGGAGGAATACCGATGGAGATTGGTACTTCAGTTTAAACGCAGACGGTACCCCTGCAAGAGAACCTCAATCTATCTATGTAGATGGTTTCTGTATTTATGGGCTGACAGAATATGCGAAAGCAACTGGTCACTCAAAGAGTCTGGACATAGCTTTGGAGGCTTACACCCACACGAGTCCCAAGTTGGAGGATCATCGCCTAATAAGGACAATGCCTCACCCAATTCCAACTGGGTTCCAGTCCCATGGTCCCCTGATGTTGTTTGCGCATGTTTTTCATGAACTGGGAATCCTGAGTAGCAGAGAGGATATTAAACAGCGAGCCCTTGAATTGGCAGAAAGGATTTTATCTCAACATCTTGACCCTAAGTCCGGCCAACTTCATGAGTTCGTGGTTCCTGGTGGTCAAAAAGATTCCAGTGACATTGGGCAGACAGCAATTCCAGGGCATGTGGTGGAAAGCATGTGGTTTTTGGAAGAGATCTATCGCTACCATGGTCAACTAGAAAAAATTCCGTTATTACTGGAGACCATTCGGACCCATCTAGAGCTTGGCTGGGACCAGCAATTTGGGGGGTTAGTGCTTGCCACTCATCTTGGAGGAGGTAAGCCTAAGTGGCACAATCCGCTTGGTAAAATCTGGTGGCCCCACACAGAAAGTTTACAAGCGCTGCTGATGGCTTACGCTCATACCAGAGAACAATGGGCTGAAGATTGGTACTGGAAAATCCACGATTACAGCTTCACCCACTTTCCCAATTGGGATTCAGGAGACTGGTTTCATAATCTTGATCGTGAGGGGAAACCCACAACTCCTTACTTACAAACTCTTCCTGTGAAGGATCCTTTTCACCTGCCAAGGGCCCTGATTTATTCAATTAAAATCCTTGATCAACTTGGAGAAACAGCATGACTGTGCCCGATCCTCAAAAACGTTGGCTTGTCGACCAACTACCTGTTGAATTGTACGCTAGTAACGAAGAACTCGGACAGGCAGCGGCAAATAAAGCTCAACAAATCTTAAGGAAGGCAATCGACAAAAAAGGATTCGCTAACTTGATATTGGCAACTGGGAATTCTCAACTAACTTTCTTAAAAGCGTTGAGGAGTTTGGAAGGTATTGATTGGCAGAAGGTCAGAATTTTCCACATGGATGAGTACATTGGAATCGATCCCACACACCCAGCCAGTTTTCCTTTGTTCTTGGAAAACCATTTTCTTCAATTCACAAAACCTGGTCATTTTCATCCGATTCCAAGCGAGCCTTCCGATGTGGAATCCGCCTGTAAGGATTATGAGTCGTTGATTCGTCAACATCCTGCTGATCTTGTAGCAATGGGGTGGGGAGAAAACGGACACATCGCCTTCAACGATCCCCCAGATGCCCACTTCGATGACCCACATTGGGTAAAAGTCGTCGAGCTTGCAGAAGAAAGCCGCCTTCAGCAGGTTGGCGAAGGTCATTTTACTTCACTGGATGAAGTACCAAAACAGGCGATTACCTTGACAATTCCTGCTCTTCTGGCTCCAGTACACATCCTTTGTATTGTTCCTGAAGCAAGAAAGGCTTCGGCTGTAAAGGCCTGCCTATCGGAACTGGTCGATGAATCTCGGCCAGGCTCCATCTTGAGAACAATTTCACACGCTACCTTGTTGCTGGATCAAGATTCAGCTTCGCTACTCTAAATCATCCAACAATGGAGTTGCCTATGCTTTAATTTACGGGTAAATGACAGCTGTCTTTTGTCCGATGAGTCCATTTCTTTAAAAAAATCTTCACTAACTGAGGTTAGTAACAAGAGGACACTTCATGAAACGATCTACTTTTCTGAAATCTCTCGTCGCACTCGGGTTTTCTGCGATCATTGGGAGTACCGGCGCAATTGCAGGGGAATCCCCCGATCTCGCAGCAATGGTCAAAGCTGGGACATTGCCACCATTGAATGAGCGTCTCCCTGAAATTCCATTGATGCTGCCAGTTGTCGACGAAATTGGTCAATATGGTGGCACACTTCGTCGCGCGTTTCTGGGTCCTGGTGACCACAACAACTATACAAGAGCTGTCTACGACGCACTGGTTCGTTATGCACCAGACGGAAGCCAAATTGTTCCTCATATCGCTGCAGGTTGGGAATCCAACGAAAACTTCACGGAATGGATTATTCGCCTAAGACCAGGAGCTAAGTGGTCAGACGGAACACCCTTCACCGCCGATGACATCATGTTCTGGTACGACAATATTTTGATGAACCAAGAACTAATGCCAGGTGGGGCAGGCTGGATGAAGAACGGTGATGGTTCAATGGCCTCGGTCCAAAAGCTTTCGGACTATCTGGTCAAGTGGACTTACAAGCAGCCAAATACCGCCTTCCTGCTAAACATGGCTAACCTGGATGGTGCTGACAAATCAATCAGTAATCTGGTCTTTGTTCCAGCTCATTATCTGAAGCAATTCCATCCTGACCATACCAGCAAGGCCAGCTTGGATGCCAAGGTCAAAGCAGCAGGTTTTGATACTTGGACCCAATTGTTCGCCGTCGAAGCACTCCCACATTTGAGCGGTAATCGGCCTGGCATGGCAGCCTGGGTTCCAGATGGAACTACAGTTTCGGATCAGGTCTTCACGATCAAACGAAATCCATATTTCGTGGGAGTCGATCCCCAAGGTAACCAACTGCCTTATATTGACGAAATCCGCTTTACCTTCTATGCAGACAAGGAAGCTCTGAACCTCGCTGCAGTCGCTGGCGAGATTGACTTCCAGGGACGCCACATCAACATGAGCAGTTATCCTGTTCTCAAGGAAAATGAGAATAGTGCCAACTATCGTGTGGTCACCTGGCCAACCTTTGGAGGATCCGATGCAGTTGTAATGCTGAACCAAACCTGGACTGGTCCAGAAGGTGAGTACTTCCGCAATAAGAACTTCCGAATTGCGCTGTCACACGCAATTGATCGTGATTCCATCAAGGAACTGGCATTCTTTGGTCTTGGTGAGGCTCGCCAAGGAGTCCCGGCTCCTTTCCATCCCTACTACCCTGGGGATGAATACGCCTTCCGCTATACCGAGTTCAATCCTGAAGAAGCCTCGGCGATGTTGGATAAAGTTCTTCCAAACAAAAACAGCGATGGACATCGCTTGATGTCAAATGGACAGGTGCTGGACATTGAAATCGGGGTAGTCCCCCAATTTGGTGCCTGGACCGATATCGCACAATTGATTGTGGAGAATTGGGCAGAAGTCGGAGTAAAAGCGCATGTGGAAGTGCGTGAGCGAGCTCAACACTTCTCAATGCGTCCAGCCAATGAGTTGATGTCAGAGGTCTGGAACGAAGACACCACCGGCTTTCCTTTCAGCGGTCAACCCAAGTTTGATCCTCGAAGTGATCCAGCTTTGACCTTTGCACCGTTGGTTGCCAAGTGGTATGCATCCGGTGGTAAAGAAGGGCAAGCCCCACCAGCTGAAATCAAGCGCTTGGTCGACATCATTGATGAAGCCAAAACTTCAGGACGTAATCGGCAAATCGCTCTGGCCAAAGAACTCTTCCAAATCTGGGCTGACAATGTCTGGGAAATTGGAACCGTTGGGATGACCCCAATGATTCAGGGAGTTCTGGTTGCGAATGATAAGCTGCGCAACGTTCCAGCTGTTGCTGGAAACGACTGGCCTCTGCGTACTCCTGGAGATACACGCCTCGAGCAGTATTTCTATTCACGCTGAGTCACACTCCTAGCGGTCTGACTTCTTTTTGGAGCCAGACCGCACTCCAAACGTCTGTCCCAGACATTCCTGAATGCTAATCTACATCATCAAGCGGCTTCTGCTGTTGCCGTTCTTGCTACTGATCTTTTCTGTCATCGCCTTCCTCTTGATCCAAGCTCCTCCTGGTGACTTTCTAACCAGCTACATTGCTGAATTGGCAGCATCAGGATCCTCGATGGAAAGGGCACAGATTGACGCACTGCGTGCGCTTTATGGCCTTGATCAGCCGATGTATCTCCAATATTTCAAATGGATGGGAAGAATCCTGACTGGAGACCTAGGAGTCTCATTGGATTGGCAACGTCCCATTAGTGAGCTAATCGGTGAACGCATGGGGCTCACCCTTGCCCTTGGCTTGGGAACCTTTGTGTTTACTTGGTTGATTGCGATCCCAATTGGAATTTTCTCAGCCACACGCAAGTACTCTTTTTTTGATTACTTCTTCACTGTTTTTAATTACTTCGGTGTTGCCACACCCACTTTCATGACGGCTTTAGTCCTGATGTGGATTGCCTTCAAATACTATGGCGTCAGCGTCACAGGACTTTTCTCAGCAGAATACATTGATGCTCCCTGGAGTTGGGATCGAGTCGTAGATTTGTTGCAGCACTTATGGCTTCCCGTTGTCATTCTTGGATTGGATGGAACTGCCCGTCTTGCCAGAGTGATGCGAGCCAACTTGCTCGACGAACTAAAAAAACCCTATATGGAGATGGCAAGGGCTAAGGGCCTCTCCGAGTGGCGCCTCGTTATGAAGTATCCCGTCCGGTTGGCACTGAATCCCCTTGTCAGCACGATTGGCTGGTATCTACCTCTCATCTTTTCTGGAAGTGTGATTGTCGCAACGGTAATGAATTTGCCCACGATAGGCCCCATGCTGCTTAGGGCTCTGATCAGTCAGGATATGTTTCTGGCAGGCACAATCATTCTCTTCTACATGATGCTGGCAGTGGTTGGCACATTGATTTCTGACATCCTCTTGGCTTGGCTGGATCCAAGAATTCGACTGGATGAGGAGTGAGATGTTACAAAAGTCAGAAAACAAACCCAATATTGTTTTGATCATGCCGGATCAACTCCGACCTGACTTTCTTGGATGCTACGGCGCTAATTTCATCCAGACCCCTAATATCGATAAGCTTGCCCAACAAGGGTTACAATTCAATCGGGCCTTATCGCCCTCCCCAATCTGTATTCCAGCTAGGGCATCTCTACTCACAGGACACAATGCTCTCTCCACTGGAGTATTAACGAACAACTACTGGCTGCGCCCAGATCATGAGGATTGTGGTCTTCTCAGTTTTACCAGCACCTTATTAGAAAACGGCTATCACACCGAGGGCATCGGCAAGATGCACTTCATCCCCTGGGACCAAGAGGCTGGGTTCAGTCATCGATGGATTGCTGAAGACAAGCGCCACATCCATATTCAGGATGACTACGCTGATTATTTAGCAGCACAAGGTCTTCGAAAGCTTGCTGGCACAGAAGAACCTAACTACCGCGAGGGCCGAATGGCTTCGGTCAGCCCAATCCCGTTGGAACATCAAGTAGATGTTTGGGTTGGAGATCGGAGTGTGGAGTTCATCAAGGATTGTCCTGATGATAGACCATACTTTCTGTGGGTGGCTTTTCCAGGACCCCACGATCCTTACAATCCACCTGCAGAAATTCTTGATTCCATGTGTCCGGCAGAAGATTTTCCCTTCTCAATTCCTGGAACAGTTGACAGTCAGACCTTCCAAAGAGGGTTTATCCAGGCCCACCTCAATGGATCAGCCCAAGCAGATTTTCGAGAGTTTCCGGAGTTGGCCAAACAGACCATTCGACGCCACTATGCAGCTTTGGTTCAGATCATTGATCACCAAGTCGGACGAATTTTAAGCGCTATCGAAGAGCAAGATTCTGAGCGTGAGACGCTGATTTTCTTCACTTCAGATCACGGTGATTTTCTGGGTGATTTTGACATGGTTGGCAAAGCTTTATTCCACGAATCTTCTTCTCGTATACCGCTGATTGCGAAAGGAACGCCCTATCAGGTTGGACACTCGAGGAGTTTGGTTTCGTTGACAGATCTCTATGCAACAATCCTCAGTCAGGCGGGAATAAAAATGATGGCTCAGGACTCCGTGGCAATCCCCACAAAGCCTGATCAGCAGACTCGTAAAAACATCATGGGAGCCACAGGTGCTGGGCTGATGTGGTGTAACGAGCGCTGGAAATTATCACGCTACAAGAATGGACTCAGTACTTTGTTTGATGTGGAAGCGGACCCCCTCGAACAAAACAACCTACTTCTTGATCCAGATTTTGCTGATATTCGGAACCAGATGGAAGCAGAGTTGACCAAATCTTTGATGGAAGGTCTGGTTCAGGGGCATCAAGAAAAATCATATCCCTACATGACACTCACGCCAGATCATGCTGGGCATCATCGAAATTGGCAGCGCCCCTATCCAGCCAATACCTGGAACAAATCTGAGGAAATGAAAGCCAATTGGGGCAAAGCAGGGATGCCCGTATGAATCATTTTGCGCGAGCCTACAGATGACTTCTCAAACTACCTTGAGCAGTGAAGCCCGCGAAAATGTTAAGGACGAGGCCTTTGACGTAGCTCCTAATTGGAAGCTTGTCTGGTGGCGTTTCAAGAAGCATCGGTTAGCTTTAGTCAGTGCATTCGTACTGTTTGGGATCATTCTAATTGCCTTGTTCCCTGATTTTTTCAGTATCCAAGATCCAAACAAATCGAGCGCTCGTGAATCCTTCATGCCACCTCAAGGGATTTCTTTTTTCCACGATGGAAGTTTCCAAGTCCATGTGAAACCGCTCAAAGGGAAACGAAATCCAACGACACTCAAGATGGAGTGGGGTGTGGATAAGAAGAGAATTTTACCACTTCGGTTCTTCACAAGTGGCTATGAATACGAGGTTTTTGGGCTCTTCAAAACAGATCTACACCTCTTTGGTATTGAAAAACCTTCTGCTCGAAATTCGTTCCACCTACTGGGCACCGATCGTTTAGGCCGTGATCAATGGTCTCGACTGATGCATGGAACCCGAGTTTCACTTTCTATCGGGCTGGTCGCAGTTGGGCTCAGTATTTTTCTGGGAATCCTGCTCGGTGGAATCTCAGGATATTACGGCGGCTGGCCCGACTTAGTCATTCAAAGGTTGATCGAGATCCTTCAGTCCCTGCCACCAATTCCCATCTGGATGGCCTTGACTGCTGCGTTGCCCAGAGACTGGACTGTAGAGCAGACGTATTTTGCGATCACTCTCATTCTTTCTCTACTGGGCTGGACTACACTCGGTCGAGAGGTTCGTGGTAGGTTTTTGTCATTAAGAGAAGAAGACTTCGTCATGGCCGCAAAACTTTCAGGATGTAGCCAAAGTCGTATCATCTTCCGACACATGCTACCCACCTTCACCAGCCATATCATTGCTACTAGTACGCTTGCGATTCCTGTAATGATCATTAACGAAACATTTTTGAGTTTCTTGGGCCTTGGGTTGCGTCCGCCTGCTATCAGTTGGGGAGTACTCTTACAAGAAGCACAGAATCTTCAGTCGATTGCCCTGGCTCCTTGGTTGTTGCTTCCTGGCTTGGCTGTCATCTTTACCGTTCTTGCGCTCAACATCCTAGGGGATGGCTTGCGTGATGCCGCAGACCCTTATAGTTGAGAATAAAAATGACCAATCAGCCTTTGCTGGAAGTCCGGGATCTGCAGACTGTTTTTGAACTTGATGAGGGGACCGTCAAAGCGGTTGATGGAGTCAGCTTTGATGTCTATCCGGGGAGGGTTTTAGGGATTGTTGGTGAAAGTGGCTGCGGCAAAAGTGTAACGATCAAGTCAGTCCTACGATTGATCGAAGAACCCGGCAGAATTGCCAATGGTGCCATTCGCTTCAGGTCAAAAATTCTCGGGAATTCTTCTGCTGAGATGGTTGATCTCGTTCAGTTACCTGCTAAGAGTGCCCAATTGAGAGCCCTGCGAGGGAATGAGATCGCACTGATTCCCCAAGAACCCATGGCTGCCTTCAGTCCAGTGCATACCATTGGCAATCAATTGATGGAGGTGATTCAACTCCATCAACCCGTCAGTAACGAAGAAGCGAAAAAAATTGCTGTGAATCGTCTCAAAGAAGTTGGGGTTCCAAATCCAGAAGGCGCAATGGATCGCTATTCGTGGGAACTGAGTGGCGGGCTTCGTCAACGTGCGATGATCGGAATGGCCCTCACCTGTGATCCACTTCTTTTAATAGCTGATGAACCCACCACTGCGATTGATGTCACCACGCAAGCTCAGGTGCTGAGCCTGCTGCGTAAGCTACAGCAGGAGCATCAGACTTCAATCATCTTCATCACTCATGACCTAGGAGTGATCGCCCAACTCGCAGATGATGTTGTGGTGATGTACCTGGGCAAGGTGATGGAGAGTGGCCCAGTTGATCAAATTTTCCATAATCCCCAACATCCCTACACGCGGGCTCTACTGAGGTCTATTCCAACCGTCCACACCAAGAATCGCAGTCGTCTCCCAACGATTTCAGGATCAATTCCTCATCCTTTTCAAAAACGTAGCGGCTGTCCCTTTGTGGCCCGTTGCCAAGAGGCTCTCCCGCAACAGAAATGTGCTAATCAAGCACCAGTCCTCAAGGCGATCAATGAACACCAATCAGTGAGTTGCTTCCTTCATCAAGGTGGGGGCAATGTCAGTTGAATCGACCCAATCAAAATTGACAGCTAATACACCAATGCCTCCGGAGCGCTTGCTTGATGTTAAGCAGCTCAAAAAATATTTTCCGATCCGTAAGGGTTTTTTTAAAAGTGTAGTCGGCCAAGTACGCTCCGTTGATGGGGTTACATTTCACTTAAACCAGGGAGAGACCTTAGGACTTGTCGGTGAAAGTGGCTGTGGAAAAACAACCACTTCCCGCTGTCTGCTGCGTGCCATCAATCCAACATCTGGGGAAATCCGTTATCGACAAGCTGATGGACAGTTGGTGGATGTGACAAAACTAGCCAGTGACGAACTGAGACCTCTGCGTCGGGAGATGCAGATGATCTTTCAAGATCCATTTGCTTCACTCAATCCTCGAATGAACTTACTGGATCTAGTTGGTGAACCTCTCTTAGTCAACGGTGTCGCCAATCGCAAAGAACGCAGTGATCGAGTCGCTGATCTGCTTCGTCTTGTGGGCCTCAGGCCAGAATATATGCGTCGATTTCCCCATGCGTTTAGTGGAGGGCAACGGCAAAGAATCGTGATTGCCCGCGCCCTGGCACTCAATCCTCGTCTGGTCGTAGCCGATGAGCCAGTCTCTGCTTTGGATGTTTCAGTACAGGCCCAGGTACTCAATCTGTTGCTGGATCTCCAGGAGCAGTTAAAGCTGACGTACTTGTTTGTTGCCCATGACTTGAGTGTTGTCCGTCACATCAGCGATCGCGTGGCAGTAATGTATGTGGGCCGAATCGTAGAAATGTCTCCAACGGATGAGCTTTTCCTGGCACCAAAGCACCCTTACACCGCAGCTTTGCTATCAGCTGTACCAGTTGCTGATCCTAGAATTCGCTCAAAGATGCAACCCTTGGAAGGTGATGTGCCCAGTCCGTCCAATCCCCCTAGTGGCTGCCATTTTCATCCAAGGTGTCCCTTTGCCACTGAGTTGTGTCGGCAACAAGCACCAGACTTGGAAGAAGTCCAACCTAATCACTTCGTGGCCTGTCATCGGCAAGCCGAGTTATCATTGCTTGGCGTCTCAGAGCCAACCTGATCCTAGTAGAAACATGCTCTTTTCAGCTGACCAAAAAGTTCACGTCGACACGCAAGGGGCTCTAAAAGAGTCCCTTCAGCCGGTTGATAGTACAGTTCAATCTGAACGGAAGAGAACCCTCGGATTGTGTGATATCCAACTCAATGGCTTTGCTGGCATTGATTTTAACAATCCAGGTTTAAACCCCGAAGATTTTCATCGATCGATGCAGGCTCTCCTGAGAACTGGGGTGACCAATGTACTTCCGACTTTGATCACTGCTGACAAAGATGATTTGTATCGAAACTTTGAAGCATTAGAGAGAGCAAGGGCGTTCTCGCCCATTGCGAAGATGATGGTGCGGGGATATCACCTAGAGGGGCCTTTTCTCAACCCAGCCCAAGGATTTGCAGGTTGTCATCCTTCTGAGTTCATGGGAAGAAAGCCATCTTGGGAAAAGTTTGCGAGTTGGCAAGCTGCAGCAGGAGGTCGAATCAAGCTGCTGACTGTGGCTCCAGAGATGCCTGGTGTTCTTGAATTGATTACCAAATGCGTTGAAAGTGGAGTCCGAGTATCTCTTGGTCATACGAACGCTTCGCACGAAGATATCCGAAAAGCTGTGGCGGCTGGTGCATCGTTATCTACGCATTTGGGCAATGGGGTTGCCCAGTTATTACCAAAGGTTGACAATCCGATCTTGAGCCAACTTGCTGAGGAAGGTCTTTCTGCTAGTTTTATTGCAGATGGCTTTCATCAGAAACCCCATGTACTACGCGTCTACATCAAAGCTAAGGGTTCAGACCGAACCATCTTAGTCAGTGATGGAACAGCAGCATCTGGGACAGTTCCTGGAACCTATTACTTAGGCGCTACAAAAATTCAGTCCAAACCTGAGGGTGTGGTACATCTTTATGGAACCCAGAATCTTGCTGGTTCAGCGGCCACTCTGCTGGAATGTCTGCAAAATGTCATGAGTTGGTACAACACCACCCTTGAACAAGGAATTCGCTGGACCTCAATCCAACCTAGACAGCTATTGGGCTGGCCAACAACCCAAAATGTTGGAGATCTTGCTGAGTTAATGGAGTGGGAATACATCAATGACCGATGGCGCCTTGCATCGGTTCA
>CAJXNF010000040.1 GCA_913056375.1 uncultured Pseudomonadota bacterium
GTATACTTGGACTCGGCTATGTAGGACTTCCTTTAGCAATTGAGTTTGGAAAAAAAAGAAATGTGATAGGATTTGATGTTAATCAAGATAGAATTAATCAACTTAAAAGAAATCGAGACTCTACTTTTGAAATATCAAGTAAAGAGATAAAACAATCAATTAATCTTAAATTTACATATTGGTTAAATCTATAATATGAAAAAAATATTACAAAAGACAAAGAAACTGCTTATTCGTTAGATGATACCTGTTCTCCAAAACACTACTCAGCAGAGATGAGTGGATGCCTTCTTGAGTTTTGTTAACAATGTATATTTGTGCTTTGTAAATATTGTTTTGTTTAAATATGGTATATGGTGATTGCATTTAAACTATTTCAGGTAATCGATTCATCGATATCTGTAGAGGGAAAAGTCGGAGAAATTGTGGAAATCATGAGGTAGGTTTCAAAACTGTCCAGGTTCTGGAAGCCCTCTACAAATCCGCCAAATCAGAAGAAACAATCATCTGTAATTGAGCATATCATGAGTATGATCGAGGAGTATCAGCAAGCGGGCTTTACCTGTATAGAGGGTCTGTTTAACAAAGACGAAGTTCATGATCTTCAACTGGCTACAGATGAATTGATTGAAGAATCAAGGAATCACATAACCTCTGATGAAAAATTTGATCTGGAACACAATCACTCTAGCCAGAATCCGAGGGTCCAAAGAATCAAGGTGCCTCACAAACAACACCCTGTTTTTGCAGCAGCTGTCAGAAAACCTCAGGTACTAGAGATTCTGAGCAAATTAATTGGCAAAAACATCCGCTTCAGAAACAGCAAGCTCAACATAAAAGAGGCTAATGGAGGTGCTGCTGTTGACTGGCATCAAGACTGGGCTTTTTATCCGCATACCAATGCCGATCTCTTAGCAGTGGGCATTATGATTGATGATATTGATGAAAATAACGCTCCGCTGATGATTGTTCCGGGCAGCCATCGGGGCAAAACTCTGAACCATCACTTCCAAGGGGTATTCAGCGGATCGGTTAATCCTGATTCTGAGAACATTGATCTTTCCACAGCAGTAAAATTGACAGGTTCGGCTGGTTCAGCAAGTTTTCATCATGTGAAAGCATTACATGGGTCTAGTCCAAATTTCTCAAATCGTCCACGTCGACTACTTCTTTTTGAATACGCTTCTGCAGATGCCTGGCCTCTGGTTGATTTTGAAGTTTACGGAGACTTTCAAGAATTTGAAGAAAAGATTGTACTAGGGAAAAGTACTCTGCACCCCAGGAGTGAGCCTGAACATATCATCATGCCGTTTCCACGCCCTCCGAATCCTGATTCGATTTACCGGATTCAGGAGTTTAGAAGGCAGTCTTCATCACCAACAACTGAACTTCAACCGGAAGTTGTATGAATCAGCAATTTGCATGGGTTTTAGAAGTGCGTCCTGGCTATGAGGATGAATACAAGAAGCGTCATGATGAAATATGGCCAGAAATGGTTGACATGCTTCGAAAGGCGGGAGTTCAAAACTACTCGATTTTTCGGCATGGCCTTACTCTTTTTGGCTATTTTGAGACGGAAGACTTGGAGCAAACAATTGCAGCCATCAACGCTAGTGATGTGAATAGGCGCTGGGGTGAGTATATGACTCCGATTATGAAGATCGAAATAGATTCTCAGAAAAACTTCCCCTTCTTGCTGCCGCTTCAGTGGCATATGGACTGACCATTAATTTATGAATAACAAGTGAATTCCACACCATCTCCTATTCTCAAGGTTAGTAATCTCTCTAAGCGGTTTGATATGACACAAGCCCTCAAAGAGGTGTCTCTCGAACTCTTTCCAGGGGAAATCCATGCACTAGTAGGAGAAAATGGGGCTGGGAAGTCCACTCTGATCAAAATTCTAACCGGCATCCAGCAACCTGATGACGGCGAGATGATTTTTTCTGGGAATGGCGTCCAACTTAGCAGTTCACAGGAGGCGCAAGCTCTCGGGATTGCGGCCATTTACCAGGAGCCGATGGTCTTTCCGGATCTAGATGTTGCTGAGAACATTTTCATCAGCCACCGAACCAGAGGGATTTGGGTTCAGTGGAAAAAAATGTATGAAGACGCTCATAAAATCCTTTCAGATCTTGGAATGATATTGGATGTACGGGCTCCAGCTAGTGGACTTACCTTGGCATCTCAGCAAGCTGTAGAAATCGCAAAAGCAATTTCATTGAATGTCAAAGTTTTGATCATGGATGAGCCCACTGCTTCTCTTTCAAACCACGAGGTGGAACAACTTTTCAAGGTTGCTAGAAAACTCAAACAAGAAAACGTGGCTGTTCTATTTATCAGTCACCGATTAGATGAAGTTTTTGAGATTGCGGATAGAATCACGGTACTTCGAGATGGCGAGCACATTTCTACCAGATCAGTTGAGGAATTTAGCCGGGAACAGTTAATTAGGGAGATGGTTGGCCGAGAAGTCGATCAATTCTATGCAACTAGGCAAAAGAAAAACTACGGCAAGCGCGTGTTGTCTGTCAAAAACCTGAGCAAGGAGGCAGTTTTTTCAGGAATAGAGTTCGATCTGCACGAGGGAGAGGTTTTAGGTTTTGCAGGATTAGTTGGTTCAAGAAGAACTGATGTTGGACTGGCTTTGTTCGGGATCCAACCCAATGACTCCGGAGTTATTGAGTTAGATGGGCAGAACGTAAGTATTCGAAGTCCTCAAGCTGCTCAAAATCTTGGTATTGCGTACATGACTGAGGATCGAAGGAAGTTGGGATTGGCAATGCCACTTTCCATCACCTCAAACATAACCTTACCCGCTTTGAAAAGGTACTTGGGAAGACTGGGCTTGATCCAAACTGAGTCAGAAAAATCAACTGCTGAAGAATTCAAGAACCGGCTTCAAATCAAGACCCCTAATTTATCACACGAGGTCGGCAAACTGTCCGGAGGCAATCAACAGAAAGTAATGTTTAGCAAATGGCTCAATACACAACCAAAAGTTTTCATTCTGGACGAACCGACCAGAGGTATAGATGTCGGAGCCAAGGCAGAAGTACACAACATGATTCGTGAACTGGCTGACCAAGGCATGGCGATTCTCTGTATTTCCTCCGATCTCCCAGAAGTACTAGCAATGAGTGATCGGGTATTGGTGATGCGAGAGGGTAGACAGATGGGTATTTTGGATGGTCCTCAGGCCACTCAAGAGTCCATCATGTCGCTCGCAATGGGAGAACTGCAGGAGACCGCATGAGCCCGATTCAAGGACTACGACCCGAAAAACTGAGAGAGTTGGTCCTGCTGATCTTGATTGCACTAGTTCTGATCGTATTCAGTTCTGTGATAGAAAACTACTTGAATGCCCGACTTTTCAACAGAGTTTCTGCCAGTGTTGCCCTGATGGCGGTCTTGGCAATCGGGCAAACCATGGTTGTCTTAACACGCAATATTGATTTGTCCGTCGGTTCCATTGTCGGATTCACAGCTTATTTTGTGGGGCATCAGCTTTCACAATATGGTGATATGCACCCAATGTTGGCAATCTTTCTCGCAGTTGGAGTTGGTACATTGATGGGAGGAATCAATGGGATCTTAGTCGCCTATTGCCGAATTCCCTCCATCATCGTCACCTTGGGCACAATGGCTCTTTACCGTACTTTGTTGGTGGAGTATTCAGACGCTCAAACCGTATTGACCGTCAATCTTCCGAGATGGCTGCTTGATCTACCAAGCTTGAATCTCATTAGCTTTGACCGATTACATCTACGAGTGCTTGTCGTTGGGATGATTGTGGTCGTGGTCCTATTCCAAATCGTTCTCAAATACACATCCTTCGGTCGGAAGCTTTATGCAATTGGCTCCAACCCCGAAGCAGCAAAAATGGCTGGCTTTGCAAATCAGCGGATGGTCCTGACAGCATTCCTTCTCTGCGGTGCTCTTGCGGGTTTAACTGGATTCATGTTCCTCGCTCGCTTTGGAAACATTACTGTTGTCGCTGGAATCGGCTTCGAACTTAAATCAGTTGCTGCTGTCGTCGTCGGAGGTGTGAATATCTTTGGCGGTTCAGGGAGCGCTTTTGGAGCATTCTTAGGCGCAGTTCTTATCGATTTGTTAGAAAACAGCCTGATCCGCTGGTTGCAGATTAGTGAATTCTGGCGAGATGCCTTGTTGGGACTCTTGATTTTAATTTCTGTTGCAACTGACAGCGTGATTATGAAGCGCTTTCAATTGTATTGGGCTAGAAAACAGGCCCGAAGTTCTCCAGAAACCTAGGAAATCGATGATGAATGTTTGGAAATATCTACGGAGTTGGGAAGGCTTTCTTTGCTTAGTTCTGATTCTCACAATCAGCGTCAATGCAGTAAATTCCGATGCTTTTCTGAGTATTGACAATCAGATAAATCTTTTCACGCTGTCGATTGAAAAGGTCATCATCGCCTTGATCATGGCTTTCATCATCATTAACGCAGAGATTGATCTCTCTGTCGCCTCAATGATGGGACTTGCGGCATGTGCCCTGGGGTGGCTGGTAGATGCAGGAGCTTCGATGCCAACAGCATTGGCTACTTGCTTACTGATCGGCATGTTAGGAGGGTTGTTTAACGGCTTCTGGGTGACTTTCATGAACTTGCCTTCCCTCGTCGTCACTCTGGCGATGCTAATTGGCTTCAGGGGCCTTGCAAGAGTTTTAGTAGAAGATCGATCAATTCGTGTTTTTCCAAGCTGGTTTGAAGAACTCGGTCAGCAGCCAATTTTAGGTCCTCTCCCGTTAGCTGTAATTATTTTTTTCCTTTTGCTGATTCTCGCTGTTGTCGTACTCCGCTTCACTGGTTTCGGTCGGTATGTCTACGTAATTGGAATTAACAAAGAGATGGCTCGTTACTCGGGAATTAATGTGAATGCCGTCAAATTGATTCTTTTCACTTTGGCAGGGCTCATATCTGCTTTGGCAGGGATTCTCTTTGCTGCACGGCTCGGCTCAGTCAGAGGAGATATGGGACTGGGATTTGAGCTTGATATCATCACGATGGTCCTGCTTGGTGGGGTAAGTATTTTTGGTGGATCCGGCTCAATTTATGGTGTTATCCTTTCTATTCTGATCGTACTTTATCTACGGAACGGTATGTCCCTGAGCAATATCACAGGACATCTTCAGACTGGAGTAATCGGTCTGTTGTTAATATCATCCGCAATGGTTCCCAATCTAAAAACTTACTGGGAGTCTCTTCAGGCTTCTCGTTCAAAATGAACTCATTCAGGAAATAGCCTATGGTTTGAAAAAAGCTTTCTTGACACAAAGACTTCTTGATTAATTGATTCGAAATTAATGAAACCCTCCAATTAAGGGATAATTACATGATGAAAAAATTTCTAGCTGTCGCTGCGGCAGCAATGATGGTCTCCAGCGGAATCTTGATGGCACATACTGTCGCGAAGAAAGGCATGAAAGCAGATCTTGTTCTGATGCCTAAGTTCTTAGGAATTTTAGTTTTTGATCAGGCCAATCAGGGTGCTCAGGAAGCACACAAAGAATTGCAAAACCCTGGGAAATTAGAATTTTTGGGACCTACACCTGAAAACAGTGTAGCCGGTCAGATCGAGATTCTCACTACTGCAACTACCCAGGGACAAGACGGGATCATGATCTCCAATAATGCTGGAGACCAAATCGCACCCGCAGCCAAATCAGCCCGTGACAAAGGGATGACTGTGGTCACATGGGACTCTCCCATTCCTTCCGCTGAGGGTGAACAACTGTTCATCGCTCAAGTTGACTTCAACGAGACTGGAACTGTGATGGCTGATATGGCATTGAACATCATGGGTGATGCCGGTGGTGATTTTGCTGTCTTGTCCGCATCCCCTGATGCTGCAAATCAGAATGCTTGGATTGCTGCAATGAAAGAGGCACTCAAGGCGCCAAAATATTCAGCACTAAATCTAGTTGATGTCGTGTATGGGGATGATCAATCAGAGAAAAGCTACAACCAAGCCTTGGCTCTGGTAGACAAGTATCCGAAGCTAAAGTTGATCATGGCACCCACAACAGTTGGTATTGCTGCTTCCGCAAAGGCAATGCAGGACGAGGGTCTATGTGGACAGGTCAAGACTAGCGGTCTGGGCTTACCTGCTGAAATGGTCAGCTACACGTTGAATGACTGCGCGCCTGAATTCGCACTTTGGAGCTTTGTGGATTTAGGATACCTCTCCTACTATGCAACCTATCTGATTGCAACAGGTCAAATGGAAGGCATTCCTGGTGAGACATTTAAGGCTGGTCGAATGGGCTATTACACCGTGGAGAAAGACCCAACTCGGGCCGAGGGGCTCCGAGTTTTGATGGGACCTTTCACAGTCTATGACAAATCAAATGTGGAGGCAGCCTCCAAATAACTTTTTTGTGGTCGGGGCGAACCCCCGACCTTCTAAACACATTTCAAAGTAGATTAATCTTCCAATATCCTACCTAGCAAAACTTTCTGCGCTAACAACTGATAATTTTGAAAAACTAAACATGGAATTTTGGGATCCGCATTTTCATATTTGGGATATTTCATCGGAAACTCCAAGTGGACACGACCCAAGTGTTCTTTTTGCTCCACATGGAAAGGAAATCTACGGAATTCAGGATTTCGAGAAAGATTTAGAACACTCTGGTTTTGATCTGACCGGAGGAGTCTTTGTCGAAGCAGTCAGTGTCTGCCATGTTGAGATGAATGGTGATGAGTATGCAGATTACTGCCTTGCCGAAACCAAGTGGGTCGCAGAGCAAATTAGTAATTCAACAAAAGACTATTATGTCGTCGCAACCTTGGCCCTTGAGAATCGCAATGTAGCGGACCTGCTTGCCAAGATCACTTTTCACAACAAAGTGAGAGGCATTCGACAAATTCTCAATTATCAACCTTCGTGGCCAAGGAATCAACGCCTAGGGAATTTGCTTGAAAACCCAGCATGGTGTGATGGATTTGAAAAACTTAAAGATTTTCAACTCATCTTTGATTTACAGATCAACCCTCATCAATTCAAACAAGCAGCAAAGTTATCCGAAAGAAACCCTGAAATCCCGTTAGTACTTGGACACTTGGGAAGTCCAACCTTGCAAGACTTAAAAGATGAAAAAATCTATTGGGAGGGAATCCAAGCTCTAGCTGATTGTCCACAAAACTCTGTCAAGCTTTCCATGCTGTCCTACATTGATAAAGATTGGCAAAATAATCTTCTGGTTAAAGACACTGTTTTAAAAATTATTGATACCTTCGGGGTTGACCGCTGTTTTTTTGCTTCAAATTTTCCTGTGGAACTAAATGAGGATTGGCCATCAGAAAAGCTCTTAGACGCATTTAGAGATCTAGTCAAATCGTTCAGTCCAGACGATCAAAGAAAACTATTTTCTGAAAATGCTAAAAGAGTTTATAAAGCCGCCTCATAAATCTTGTTTGAAATTTCAACCAATGATGCCCCAGTGATCAAATAAGTTTAAGCAGTACTCCAATCTTTCCCAAATGATTCAAAAACAAGCTTATATTGCGCTGGATTGTGGTGCTGAAAGCGCCCGTGTCATGGTTGGAATTCTCCAACAGGGGCAACTGCAGCTAGAGGAAATTCATCGTTTTCCAACAGGTGGCATTTCCGTGGGAGAGTCTCTTCGATGGGATGTCCTACAAATCTTTGAAGAGCTCCGGATTGGTGTACGCAAAGCAGCTCAGCTCAACTTGCCAATTGCCAGTTTGAGCGCTGATTCATGGGGACTTGATTTTGTTCTTATTCGTGATCAAGAACCCATCCTCACGCCACCCAGGCACTATCGAGATCCACGAAATCTGGTCTACTACGAGAAGGTTCGTAAGCAGCTTGGCGAAGATTTTATTTTTGAGGAAACTGGCATTCAGTTCATGCCAATCAATACAATCTATCAACTCGCTGCTGCCCATGATGAGTCTCCTGAATTACTGACCTTTGCTGACAAACTGATCACAATGGGTGATTGGTTCAACTACATGTTCTCCGGAGTAGCAGTTGGTGATGCTTCCATGGTGAGCACAACTCAGCTCTATAATCCCCGCAGGCAGGAATGGTCCAGGCCTCTGATTGATGCCCTTGGACTGCCCCATGATCTCTTCCCAGAAATTGTACCTTGTGGCTCGATACTAGGCCCAATCACTGAACAAGTTGCTGAGAGCACAGGCTTAGCCAGCAACACCAAGGTCATTGCCAGTTGTTCGCATGACACCGGGGCAGCTGTCGTTGGTACTCCTGCTCAAAGTGGACAAAAAGATTGGGCGTATCTTAGCTCTGGCACATGGTCCTTACTAGGGGTTGAATTGGATACACCCGTGATCACCCCCAAGAGCCGACAATACAACTTCACTAATGAGGTTGGCTTAAACCATAGTATTCGTTTACTGAAAAATATCAGTGGATTGTGGGTTGTACAGGAGTGTCGGCGCAAGTGGGAAAGTGAGGGGTACTCTTATGATTATTCTACTCTCACTGAAATGGCATCGGCCGCATCCTCTCTACAATCCCTAATCAACCCTAACGATCCTCGGTTTACTACAATCGGTGAAATGCCTGAAAAAATAGCAGCCTACTGTATTGAATCGAAACAACCTATCCCTGAAAACCATGGAGCTTTCGTTCGCAGTTCCCTGGAAAGTCTTGCGCTCTCCTATCGAAAGGTTTTGGACGAACTTGAAGAGACAACTGGTGAAACCCTCAGAACACTCCACATTGTTGGCGGTGGATCCAAGAACAAACTCCTGAATCAGCTAGCTGCCAATGCTACTGGACGTAGAGTTCTCAGTGGTCCGTCCGAAGCCACTGCAATTGGGAATGTCCTGATTCAAAGCCTTGCCCTCGGGCATTTGGGTTCACTCTCAGAAATACGCGCTACCGTCCGAAACTCTTTTGAAATTGAAGAATATCTTCCCCAGGATCAGCCTACCTGGGATCAGGCCTATCAACGCTTCCTGAAATTACCATGAAATACCCCACACCCACGAATCGACTCTACCCGAAATGGGATGCTGACTATGCAAGTACACTTGATCCAGTTGGCAAACTGATTTATCGCTCTAATTTGCTGGGCTCCGACCAACGGATTACCAACACTGGAGGAGGGAATACCTCTGCAAAACTTCAAGAAATTGATCCTCTCAGCGGTGAGCAAACCGAGGTTCTATGGGTCAAAGGTTCTGGCGGAGATCTGCGCACCTCCAAACGTGAAAATTTCTCATCTCTATACCAGCAGAAACTACTTGACCTCATTCCCAAATATACCTCTGCACCGGTGAAGGGCTACAAGACCAGCATAGAAGATCAGATGGTTGGCATGTATCCACACTGCACCTTCAATCTGAATCCGAGGGCCGCTTCGATTGACACCCCATTACATGCCTTCATCCCCCATAAGCATGTCGATCATATGCATCCAAACTCAGTAATCGCTATTGCAGCTTCCAAGCGATCTGAGGAACTGACGAAAAAAATCTGGGGAGACGATTTGGTCTGGTTTCCATGGCAACGACCAGGTTTTGATCTGGGACTTCAGTTACAGAAGATTTGCCAAGAAAATCCGAGTGCGCGAGGAGTATTGCTTGGGGGACATGGTGTAATCAACTGGGCTGAAAGCGATCAGGAGTGTTATGAATGGACCGTGGAGATCATCCAAAAAGCTGATGAGTACTTAGCCCAGCACGACAAAGGAGAGTTGACTTTCGGAGGAATACGTTATCCAGAGCTAAACGAATCCGTACGCAGATCTACACTTGTTGAGATTCTGCCGTGGCTTCGTGGTCAAGTATCCGGCGATAAGCGACTGGTTGCGACAGTGCAGGATGATGAGATGATGCGGTATTTTGTCAACTCAGAAGATGTCGTTCGTTTGTCAGAATTGGGGACAAGTTGTCCGGATCACTTTCTGCGAACCAAGATCAAACCGATGTATGTACCGTGGGACCCTCACCATCAGAGTCTAGCTGATTTGAAAGAGCTGATTCTGGAAGGGCTTGATCGCTATCGACAAGATTATGCAGCTTACTATGAGCGTTGTAAGCATGATGATTCTCCTGCACTCCGGAACACCAATCCCAGCATTGTGATCATCCCTGGACTGGGGATGATTGCCTGGGGTAAAAACAAGAGTGAGAGCCGAGTTACTGCTGAATTTTATAATTGCGCACTTGAAGTAATGCGCGGAGCTGAAGCAGTAGATGAATATGTTGCCATCGATCAGCAAGAAGCATTCGATATAGAGTATTGGCTACTGGAGGAAGCAAAACTTCGGCGAATGCCACCGGAGCAGGAGATGTCCAGACAAGTCGCTGTTGTGATTGGAGCTGGCTCCGGGATTGGTAAATCCGTTTGCCATCGCTTACTTAAAGAAGGATCCCACGTTGTCTGCGCAGATGCTAATTCCCCGGCCGCAGAAGCAACTGCTGAAGAGTTAGTGAAAAAGGTAGGAGTGGGTATTGGAGTAGCTGGCACTGGACTGAGCGCTTGTGGTCCCACCCTCGCTCGATCAGCAGACATGACCAATCGTGAGAGTCTGAGTAGGCTATTTGAGGATGTAGTGTTGGCTTACGGAGGGATGGACACTTTGATTATTACTGCTGGAGTGTTCTTTCCACCGGATTCCTCTGGTCGTATCTCTGACAGCCAGTGGCGTCAGACTTACGATGTGAATGTGATTGGCCCTGCGATGGTTGCTGAAGAGGCTCACATAGTTTGGCGTAGACAAGGATTGTCTGCGAACCTTATCTTAACCTCCTCCGTCAACGCAACCGTCAGCAAAGTGGGCAGCCTGGCATATGACAGTTCGAAAGCTGCTTTGAACCATTTAGTCAGAGAATTAGCGATTCAAATGGCTCCTCTGGTAAGGGTCAATGCATTAGCACCTGCGACAGTGGTGGAAGGAAGTAGCATGTTCCCAAGAGAACGTGTGATCTCCTCACTCTCCAAATATCAATTACCTTTCGACGAGCAGGAGGATACTGAAAGTCTGAGAAAGCGTCTGGCAGATTTCTATGCCCAGCGGACTCTTCTCAAATCACAGATCTCACCAGAACACCAGGCAGAGGCAATTTTTCTGCTCGCCTCAGAGCGTCTCTGCCGAACAACTGGGCAACTCATCAACGTTGATGGTGGTTTGCACGAAGCCTTTGTTCGCTAGTATCTTTAACCTCAAAAGAGAGGAATGATGAAAGTCTGGGATCCACATTTTCATATTTGGGATGTACGACCAAACAGCCCTAGTGGTCATGATTCAGCCCAATTGTTTGCTCCCGACGACGATCCGATCTATACGATTCAACGCTATGAAGCTGATCTTAGCATGGAAGGTTTTGAGCTGATCGGTGGAACGTTTGTCGAGGCAGTCAGCGTATGCCATATTGAACACGATGGGCCTCTGTTTGAAAATGCATGTTTAGCAGAAGCCAAGTGGGTTGCTGATCAATGTTCACAATCAAATCTACCTTATCAGATTGTCGCAACAGGACCGCTGGAAAGTCCCGAATGGCCGTCACTCTTAGCTCAACTCCAGAAAATTCCGAACGTCTGTGGGATTCGTCAGATCCTGAACCATGAGCCCTCCTGGCCCAGAAACAATCGACTCGGAAACTTGTTAGATTCGAATAAATGGCAACAGGGTTTTAGCACATTAGCTGAAGCAGGTTATTCATTTGACTTACAATGCAATCCACACCAATACAAAAAGGCTGCAGAGATTTTTCAAAGAAATCTGAAAATTCCCGTGATTCTAAATCATCTGGGCACTCCCAAAAGAGAAGATCTTTTGGAAGGGCAAAAATACTGGGAAGGATTGCAAGCATTGGCAAATCTTGACCAGGTATCGATAAAACTCTCAATGCTGACATATCCAAACAAGCAGTGGCATCAGGACTCCCTCATCAAGGAGACGGTCAATAAGGTGATTGATTTGTTCGGAGTCCAGCGCTGCATCTTTGCTTCAAATTATCCTGTAGAAAAACTGGAGGGCTGGGATGCTCAAAGCATGTATCAAGAATTTCAGAAGTTAGTGGATCATCGAAGCCAAGAGGAACAAGAAGCTCTCTTTGCTTTAAATGCAATGCGAATTTACAGAGCTTAAGCGGAAGGTATCAGCACAGAGGTAGCTATGAGGTTAAAGGATAAGAACGCGATCATCACCGGTTCAGGTGCCGGAATCGGTAAAGCAACAGCCCTTCGATTTGTTGAAGAAGGCGCCAGAGTAATGGTTGTTGATGTCAACGGAGAGGATGCCAAGAAGACTGCACAAATGCTTCGAGACGCAGGGGGTCAGGCAGAATATCAGCAAGCTGATGTCTCTGACCCCAAAGCGATTGAAAGAGTCGTGCAGGCCACAATCTCGTCCTTTGGAAGTCTTCAGATCCTCGTCAATAACGCAGCAGCATTTGTTTTTGGAAAAATTGAAGAGACTACCGCAGAGGACTGGCAAAAAGTTTTGGGGGTCAACATCATCGGATACGCAAACATGGTTCAGGCAGTCTTACCACATCTGCGAGCAAATGGTGGTGGGGCGATCGTCAATGTTGCTTCTGTGAGCTCTTTCATTGCCCAACCCGCTTTTGTACCCTACAACACATCCAAGGGGGGGATCATGCAAATGACTCGCTGC
Organism: uncultured Pseudomonadota bacterium; assembly: GCA_913056375.1. Lineage (GTDB taxonomy): Bacteria > SAR324 > SAR324 > SAR324 > NAC60-12 > JCVI-SCAAA005. Next base: position 12,644 of record CAJXNF010000040.1, read on the forward strand.
CTCGCTCTAGATCTGGCTTTGGAGAACATTCGTGTAAATGGAGTTTGCCCAGGCTCGATCTTTACTCAAGCCAGT
>CAJXNF010000041.1 GCA_913056375.1 uncultured Pseudomonadota bacterium
TTCGCTGTTGAATCGTCCTACCGCAAGATGCAACTTGGCGATCACTGGCGAGCCTTCCGTTCCCGTTGGTGAGAACAACCAACATTGCCTTTGATCTAAAATCACCGATAAGTGAATTGATTTGGCTTGAATGCAGTCTGAAAACCCTTGGCTAACTGGGATTGGAGGGACTATGCCCGTGGTGGCTGAAGGGCTTTCCTCAACAGAATCTCAACAAGAAGTTGAAATTCAATTTGATAGTAGATATGCACTCAGGAGGACATCTTAATTTTCCAAAAATGAATCAGTCACACTCTTGAGCAAGGCAGACAAATGAAATACCGAACACTGGGCAAGACAGGGTACGAGGTGAGTTCGATTTCGATGGGTTGTTGGGGAATCGGAGGTCAGTGGGGTCCCATCGAAGAGGCACAGGCGATCCGAACGATTGACGCAGCCATCGAGGTGGGTGTCAACCTCTTTGATACAGCGGATTCCTATGGTCTTGGGCAGAGCGAGTTCTACACGGGCAAGGCTTTACAGAACAAGCGTGACAAAGTCTTGATTGCCACCAAGGTTGGCAATTGGGGCAGAAGGGTTGGGGATCCAGTCGGATTGAAAACCATTCACAGCATTATCAATTGCTGCCATGCCAGCTTGTATCGACTCGGTACCGACTACATCGATCTCTACCAGTGCCATGTCGGCACCCCAGAAAACCCAGAAATCTTTGTGGAGGCTTTTGAGTTGCTCAAGCAGCAGGGGAAAATTCGTCACTATGCAATTTCAACGAATGACCTGGAAGCTCTGAAGGCCATCAACGTGGAAGGGAACTGTGCCGCCTGCCAGATTGATTATTCGGTATTGAGCAGAAGTGCCGAAAAGGACATCCTGCCCTATTGCCTGGAAAACAATATTGGAGTTCTGTTGCGTGGTCCGATTGCGCAAGGTTTGTTGGCGGACAAGTTTAGTCCCGAGACTCGTTTTACGGATTCAGTTCGTCTAAAGTGGAATCCGGATGGGGATCAACGGGCGAAGTTTCTTGGAGAGCTGGAAAAAGTGAAGCAGCTGAGGGAGTTGGTGACCCCTGAGCGGAGCATGCTCGATCTGGCATTACAGTTTGTGCTGGCCAATCCTGCAGTCACCTGCCCCATTCCTGGAATGAAATCCCCGGAACAAGCCAGGTTGAATGTCGTGGCCTCCGACTGCGACTTGGATGCAGAGACCCTGCGTAGAATTGATGAGATCTGTCCACCAGAAGCTTGAGGCAAACCATCACTGGCCCCGCTGACGCAAGATCTCGTTCCGAGTGTCCCTGCTCATTGGAGAGACACTCTTCAACCAGAATTCATCATAAGAATCTGGGGCCAGTTGTTGCCAGAGGAAAAAGGGGGCAATCAGACCGACCAGGATCAGAGCAACTACCCAAAAGGCTCTGAGAAGATCACGCAAGGGTGACTCGTTGCTTGAACAGGCAAACAGCCACATCCCAACTGGCTGGATAAGTCAACAGATCGCCTCAATCAGATAGGGGCCAGGTGTAGAGAATCCATGATTCATCGCCTGTTGAAGCTCTTCCGCCGTTTCCACACGGACGCCTTCCACGCCCATTCCTGCCGCCATCTCCACCCAGTTCAGATAGGGATTTTCTAAGTCAAAGAGTCGACGGGTATTTTTTCCAGGCTGAGCGCCAACATTACGAAGTTCACCATGGAGAATCGCGTAGCTGCGATTGGCATAAATCACCGTGGTCACGTTCAATTGCTCACGGGCCTGGGTCCAGAGTGATTGCAAGGTGTACATGGCGCTGCCATCTCCAGACAAACTGAGCACCGGACGATCCCGACAGGCTACCGCAGCTCCCGTCGCCAAGGGCATGCCCTGCCCAATCGAGCCACCTGTGATGAAGAGCCAGTCGTGAGGAGGACATCCCTTGGTGAAATCCAGCAGATTGCGACCCATGCTGATCGACTCATCACTGACGATTGCTCCTTCAGGCAGGACGTTTGCCACTACCGCAGAGATCGTATCGCTATCCAGCTTTCCGGAGGGCATCTTAGGAAGGTCGGACGGTTGGCGCTGGATTTCTGCATTCTCAGCCCCAAGCATTTTTGCAAGATCAACGAGCGCTTGGGGACCGTCCTCGGGAACTGTCGCCAGTGTATGGATCTGACAATCCTCGGACAGCAGTAAGCTGGGCTTGTTGGGGTAAGCAAAGAAGGCGACCGGAGGCTTGGTGTTGACCAGAATCGCATGCTTGAAGCGCTTGGTCGCTTCGAGGGCAACGTCGACGACATAGGGCATCCGGGGAACGTGCACTCTTCCTGCCCCTCTTTGAGTTCGGGCAGCCGCAAACTCGGTCATCAGGCTGACCCCACAGTGACTCACCAGCTTCCCAGCCCACTCCAAAGAGGATTCGCGCAAAGTCTTTCCACCGAGGAGGATCAAGACGTCTTCTTCCTCACGAATAACCCGAGCACAATGTTCGAGTGCTTTCTTGGATACTTTCCTGGCAGCTCGAACGGTAGGTACTGGAGGAGCTTGCTTGAATTCACCGGCATCTTGCCACGCGGCATCTGCCGGCAGGATCAGTGAGGCGATGCAGCCGGGAGCCTTCTGCGCTTCGGAAATCGCTTGAGCTGTCGTGGCAGCCACCTCCGTAGGATTACGAGCAGTTTTCACCCAGTCCGACATGGGCCGTGCAATTCCTTCAATATCAGCATTTAGGGGAGCATCATGCTCAATGTGGTAGGTGGCGTGTTCCCCGATGACATTGACCATTGGTGTGTGAGCCTTGCGGGCGTTGTGAATGTTGGAAAGCCCATTCGCCAATCCTGGTCCCGTGTGTAGTAGGGTCGCAGCTGGCTCATCCTTCATCCTGGCGTAGCCATCGGCAGCCCCAGTGACTACTCCCTCAAAGAGCCCCAATACGCATTCAAGACCCTCCACCCGATCCAAGGCAGCACAGAAGTGCATCTCTGAGGTACCTGGATTTGCAAAGCAGACCTTGATTCCCCCAGAAACTAGGGTTCGGATCAGTTGTTCCGCACCATTCATGAATTTCCTCCAGTTGGTAAATCAGAAAGATAAAGCCGTAAGACCTGCTGTCGGACCATTGGATCTGCAAATCGGTAAACCGCTCGGTCCATCAAATAGTGAACAAATCCACTCGCAAATGCCAGCCCCAGGCAGAATGTGAGTACACTTGGCTCCCCCAACAAAGCCTGCCAGCCAGGAATCCACTCCGCTCCAAAGCCATTCGAGAAATCAATTGAATCCATTTCCAGAAATGGTACCGCGAGGATGGTCATTAGCACCCAAACACCAACGATTCTCCATCCTGAATGATCCTTGGGAGAGTCGATGGAGCGAGCGTGTCCCGCAATGCCCACTGCAACCAGCCAGTGCTGTACACTAATCAGAACCAGAAACGCCAGCGGAGAAATCCACCAGGCCGCATTGGCAAGTAACAACAGGCTGAGCAAGTAGGCTTGATAGGGCAGCGAGCAGTTTTGCGCTGTCAACTTGCGCCAAGCCATTAAAGAAACCAAACACACCATTCCTCGCAGGAGCCAGATACTAGCTGAATCAGATGGTACCCAAGAAAAGGTCAGTAGCCCCTCCTGCTGCAGCCAAGTCGTACCCTGAACCAATTCTCCCAGCCATGGGAGGACACCTCCCAACAGCAAACACCAATTTCGCTGCTGTGAACTCGACAGCCCTTGTTGCCTTGGATTACGTAGCTGATAGAGCCGCAGCACCCCGTAGTGCTGAATGGCAAAGTGGTAGAGCGCCCAGGCATAGTCGATGACCGCCAGGGTTAATATTTTTTCAGTGAGTGTCCAAGTCGGCCAAGGACTATAAAGCCAGGTGAAGACGGACAGAATCACCAAAATGGGGACACCCAAAAAGCGCAGGGGCTGAGCTTGGCGTACAGAAGAATAACTTGGAGAGGTGAAAGCCAGCAGGAGGGAACTGAAGCGGTGCGTGAGCCAGAACAACAATGTGCAGAGCAGGAAGAAGGTTTCTAGTCCTTCTCCCCAATCCAGCAAGATGACCAATGGCAATAGCCACAACCCACAGAGCAGCCAGGTAAAATCCCAAGTTGGATTTCTCAGGAAGCCAAAAGCAACTGGCTGCTCCAACAATCTGATGTTGGTTTGGTAGGGAATCGCTCTAACGAAACGATTCTTCAAAACATCAATCAAACAAGACTCTTACCAGTGCCCTGTGTTTTCCATACTCGACCAGGGTTCAGCTGGAGAAAGGGCCTCTCCCGCCTGGAGCAGTTCAATCGAAACGTTATCAGGAGAACGAACAAAGGCCATGCGCCCACAGCGAGGAGGTCGATTGATCAAGACGCCGTTGTCCATCAATTCCTGGCACTTGTCATAAATATTCTCAACCTGATAGGCCAGGTGTCCGAAGTGTCGACTGTCATTGGGTAACCCTTCGTCACCATCCCAGTTGTAGGTCAGCTCAATCTGAGCTTCTTCTTGGCCTTCTGGAGCAAGGAAAACCAGGGTATAGCGGCCAGCTTCGCTGTCACGTCGTCGAACTTCCTGTAGACCGAGCAGCTTGTAAAAGGCAACGGATTCATCGAGATCCTTCACTCGAAGCATGGTGTGCAGATAGCGCATGGAAACATCTCCTGTTCAATTATGGACCAAATAAACTGGTCGTGGTTTTTCAGATAAGTTGGGTAGCAACCGGTAATCGACGAATTCGTTTTCCAGTTGCAGCGTAGATAGCGTTGCAGAGCGCAGGAGCAATCGGTGGCACTCCTGGTTCCCCAACTCCACCTGGAGCTTCATCATTTTCGATGATACTCACAAATACTTCGGGAGACTCCGAGAGGCGAGCGACCCGATAATCATGGAAGTTGCTGTTGGCCACAGCCCCATCCTTCAAGGAAATCTGTTCGTAGAGAGCAGCAGAGAGCCCGAAGACCACTGCTCCCTCCAATTGTTGGCGGATGATGTTGGGGTTGACGTATCGTCCGCAGTCAATCGCACAATGAACTTTATGAACACGAACGGTGCCTGCGTCAACAGAAACTTCAACAACCTGGGCAACAATACTTTTAAAGGACTCATGGAGAGCGATGCCTCTGGCATGCCCCTCTGGCAGTTCAGCGCCCCAGCCGGCCTCCTTAGCAGCACGCTCCAGCACAGTTCGATGACGTGGCTGGTCGTTTAACAATGCCAAACGATATTCCAGTGGATCACGACCCGCAAGGTTTGCGGCTTCATCCAGTACACTCTCGACGGTAAAGGCATTATGAGAGTTGCCAACAGATCGCCAGAAGCCCACACGAATGCCGGGCTCAACCACCTCATAGTCCATTTCGTGCTCAGGGATCGTATAAGGCAGCTGGGTTCCTTCCGTGGAGGTCACATCCCAATCGATCCATTTCAAAACACTACCCACAGCTCTAGTGTCCACCAACTGCCAAGCAAATTCAGAGATAGCCGATGGCCCTGCCAGCTGATGGTTCCACGAACTAGGGAATCCGTCTTCACCTAGCTGAACCTGCAAGCGGCTCTTGTAGGCCGGCCGATAGAAATCATGCTGTGTATCCTCCTCTCTGGTCCAGATCAACTTGACTGGACGTCCCACTGCTTTGGATGCCTGAACCGCTTGAATTGCGAAGTCCCAACCTCTGCGTCCAAAGCCTCCCCCCAAATAGGTGGTATGAACCGTCACTTGCTCCGGTTCCAATCCTGTGATTTCAGCTGCCTTGTCTCGGACCACTTCGGGAAACTGGGTCGGCACCCACACCTCACAGCGGTCCGCACGCACATCAGCCGTGCAGTTCATCGGTTCCATCGTAGCATGGGCAAGATAGGGCAGGAAGTACTCAACATCCAGGGTCTGCTCTCCTGAAATCTCCGTTTTTCCAAGATTATCCAGAGCCTCGGTCAACTGTTGCTCTAATTGCTGATCATCCAATCCCTGGCTCTTGCCTCCACTAAATTCAATGCGTAAGGCATCAGCGCCCTTCTTAGCCTGCCAGAATTTTTCTGCAACAACGGCTACTCCGTTGAGAATTTCGACAACTTTGACAACTCCTTTCACTGCCAAAGCACTGGACTCGTCATAACGCAAAATCTCTCCTTCAAAAACGGGAGACTGCCGCACCGTTGCGTAGAGCATACCGGGCACTTTAACATCAATCCCGAACTGAGCCTGGCCTGTGACCTTAGCCAGTCCGTCCAAGCGCTTCAGGGGTTGACCAACAAGTCGGTACTTCGAAGGATCTTTGCGAGGTGGATCTTCAGGGACCTGGAGCTTCGAAGCTGCTTCCGCCAATTCTCCGTAACTCAGCTTCCTTTCACTATCAACATGCAGGACTTGTCCGGCTTGGGTTTGACATTCGTTTGGAGGTACCTGCCAGCGGTCTGCAGCCGCCTGGACAAGCATACTTCGAGCAGCAGCACCTGTTTTGCTGAGGGGCTCCCACCATTTCACAATTGATGTACTGCCACCGGTTCCCTGTGTGAACATCCCCTGCTGCCGATACGCTTTGTGGACGGAAGCCAGGACAATATCAATCTGCCCCGGCTCAACATCCAGTTCCTCTGCCAGGATCGTGGGCATTGAAGTGGTAACCCCCTGACCCATCTCCACGGAAGGCACCACAAAACCGATCCGATTGTCCGAGCCGATTCTCAGCCACAGTCCCAACTCATTTGCAGCTTCCTTGGGGCTACTCAAGATTCGTGGAGAATTTGAGGTGCAGCCTAGTAACAATCCCCCGGTCACCAACAGTGATGAGTGAAGAAAAGCCCGTCTTGTTAAACTCATCAAGCTTCCTGTGTTTGAAGTTCTGCAGCTCGTCTGATGGCCTTGCGGATCCGCGGATAGGTTCCACAGCGACAGATATTACTCATCGCTTGGTCAATCTGAGAGTCTGTGGGTTGAGGGTTGTCTTGAAGCAAGGCAGCGGCAGCCATTAGCTGTCCTGATTGACAGTATCCACATTGAGGGACTTGTTCTTCCAGCCAGGCTTGTTGAACCGGATGTAATCGACTCTGTCCCAGTCCTTCAATGGTCCTGATTTCAGCGTTCTCTGGGACTGCTTCAAAGGGGAGGCTGCAGGAGCGTACGGGCTTGCCATCCAGATGAACTGTACAAGCACCACACTGCGCAATCCCACAACCAAACTTGGTGCCGGTCAAGCCGGCTTCATCCCGAAGTACCCAAAGCAGCGGGGTGTCCGGCTCAAGATCTAGTTCGATGGCGGTTTGATTGATTCTAAGAGTCTTCTTCATGGATTTTTTACTGAGGAGATTTGGACTGGGGTGAAAGATAGCGCCAGAGAATTTCAGAGGAAATTGTAGCGACTTCAGCTACTTCTTTTTCGGAGAGATTGTGCTGGATATTATGTTGAATCACTGCCTCCAGATGTCCATGGATGATGGAAAGCAATAGATTGGTTGGGAAACTTGCCAACTTGCCCTCCTGTTGACCCAACTTGATCCATTCATAACCTTCTTTCCAGTCATCCTCGATCGTTTCATGAATACGCTGACTAACTTGGTTGCCCTGCCGTAGTTGCAGCATCAGTAGGAACTTCTTCGGATTTGCTGAACCCCATTTCAGCAGTCGAGTGTGGATCTCTTTGAAGACAGCTTCAAAAGACCCCTGGAGCTTTGGTTCCCTTTGAAGTTCAGCCAGTGCCTCTCGTTTAATAGTCAGGTAAAGCTCATCAATCAGGTCATTCTTGGTCGGAAAGTATGTAAAGAGTGTCCCTGTGGCGACACCTGCCTCTTGAGCAATACTGGCTGTGGTTGTCTGCCAAAAGCCATCTTTTGCAAAAAGTTCAATGGCGGCTTCTAACAATGCTTGTTTCTTAGGTGGATGATTCATCGGACTGTCTCCTAATAGCAGCTTCCAAGCGAATGGAGGCTTATCCTGATTAAGCGTAACAGCTTTTAATGAACCTATTGTACCTGTTCCCACCAATGAGAAAATTGATTTTTTACTGCGAGGTCGACAACTTGACCCAGTTTTGGAGTCATCAACTCCATCCCAAGCTCTTCAGCAGCTTGTTGGGAACGTTTAATCGGCTCATCCCAGTCATGTAAGGAAAGCTCAAACATCGCCCAGTGGATTGGAATCATCTGTTTTGCTCTCAAATCAATGGCAGCCTGAACAGCTTCTTCAGGCAGATTGTGGACTTCTCGCCAACGCTCATTGTATTGGCCACTATCGATAAAGGCCGCATCAAAAGGGCCAAGTTGATCGCCAATTTTTTGATAATGTTCATCATACCCTGAGTCACCACTGAAATAGATTTTACTGTTGGGTGAATCTACTACCCACGATGCCCAAAGGGTTGTTTGATTGGTTCCCGTCCGTCCAGAGAAGTGTTGGGCTGGTGTGCATACAAAGCGAATTCCTTCAAATTCATGCTCTGCCCACCAATCCAACTCAACGATCTTCTTGGAGGCGACTCCCCAATATTCCAGGTGAGATTTGATTCCCAGAGGAACCAGAAATGTTGCCTCTTTATCACGAAAGAACTGGACGGAACGCATATCGAGATGATCGTAGTGGTCATGTGAGATCACGATGTAGTCAATCGGAGGCAACTCTTCCAAACTTAGGACAGCTGGCTGAAAGCGTTGTACCAAGAAATTAACTGGGGCCGCTGAATTCGAAAAAACAGGATCAAACAGAATTAGCTTGTTTTGGGCATTTACTAATAATGTGGAATGTCCCAGCCAGATAAACCGTAGAGAATCTGTTGGTTTTAAAAAAGCTTGGAGATCGGAAGGATTGACTTCAGGAAGTGGCTTGTCCGGTGTTCGGCGAGATGAATCACTTGTAAAATACTCGAGGGTAAGTCGCCAATCGATCCGTTCGTTCATTTCTTCTAGAATCTTGGGGCGCCTATTCTCAAATACCTGCTGCTCTTTGTTGAAATGTGGGGATCTCTCGAAGTCAGATAGTTCCTGCTGAGAGGGGCCCTTGCCCAACTGCTCCCAAATGGAGCAAGAGCCTAATAAAACTGCAAAAGCAAAGGTCATCAAAATTAAAGAGGGGAGATTGCGCATCGTGTGTCCAGAAAAATTTGCTAAATTAAACTGACTACTCAGTCATAGTTCAACATAAACTGACTACTCAGTCAATAATTTTCTAATGGTAGTCAGCTTTCACCAATTCAATCGCGAGAACTCAGGTCGGCTTGTTGAACCATTTGGTTTAACAAGCCAACGCTACGTGTGTTAAGGACCAAAGCCCTTTGAAACATTTTATCTAGTCACTTTAGACCAGTTCGAATCCTTGTTTGCTCAATGGCAAGGAACGAACCCGATTGCCGGTTGCCGCAAAAAGGGCATTGGTCAAGGCAGGAGCAATCGGTGGAACCCCTGGCTCTCCAAAGCCTCCTGGGCCTTCTTCATAGTTATCCATGACGTACACTTCAATTGTGGGAACCTCTTTTTGCTTCACCATCCGATAGCTATCAAAGTTTCCTTGCTTGACAGCCCCGTCTTCAAAGTTGATATCTCCGAAGGCAGCAGCGGTGAGCCCGAAGAGAATTCCCCCCTCCATCTGCATCTGGATGATCTGTGGATTGACGTAGGTGCCACAGTCTGCGACACAAACAACCCGCTCCACCTTGATTTGATTTTCTCCAGGGAGAGAAACCTCGACGACTTGAGCTACGAAGCTACCAAAGCTGGAGTGGGCTGCGATCCCTTGGAAGATTCCTGTAGGAGCAGATCCCCAGTTAGCTTTTTCAGCAACCATTTCCAACGCTTTGCGCAGCCGTGGCGTTTTCATGACCCTCATCCGATAGTCATAGGGATCACTTCCGGATGCATGGGCAGCTTCATCAATAGCACTCTCCATAAAAAACGCATTGAAGGAATGTCCAACTGAACGCCAGAAACCGACTGGAATAGGACTCTCGTGAAGGACATATTCCGTGTGTTGATTTGGGAGTTCATAGTCTGCATCTTTCGCGGCTCCTTCTACGGCAGCTCGATCCAAGCCACCTTTGACCATTCCAGGAAAGACCCGACTGAAGATAGACGGAGTTGTGATCCGATTTTCCCAGGCGACAGGCATCCCAGACTGATCCAGATCGACTCGAAAACGACTCAGTGCCTGTGGACGATAGAAATCGTGTCGCATGTCTTCCTCTCGAGACCAGACAACCTTAACCGGCTTTCCTCCAATCTTCATCGAGATCAGAACCGCCTGTTGAATGAAATCTCCTTCAAAGCGACGTCCTAGACCGGTTCCTAGAAAAGTAGTGTTCAACTCAACTTTTTCTGGAGGCAAACCGCTGATTCCACTCGCAATCATCACGGAGGGAGTCTGTGCTTGTGTGGGTGCCCAAATCTTCGCAAATTCCTTGGTAACCCAGGCAGTCGCGTTCATTGGCTCCATCGTCGAATGCGCCAGATAAGGGACCTGGTACTCCATTTCCAAGGATTGAACTGCTTTCTGACGTCCTGTTGCCAAATCTCCAGAAACATGTGCAGGGACAGCCTTCCCGTTGTCAGCATCCTTCCGCAATGCCACTTCAATCTGGGCATCGTCCATTCCCTTGGATGCCCCACCCTGAAAACTTGGATTCAAGGCCCTCAAACCTTTCTGTGCTTGCCAGTAGCCTGTCGCCACTACGGCAACTCCATTCGGAATTTCCACCACATGCTTCACACCACGCACCTTCATCGCCGCTTCCTGATCCATGCTCTCCAATTCACCTCCAAAGGCTGGAGAAGTCATCACCGTGGCAACCAAAAGTTCAGGCAGGTCCACATCAATTCCGAACTGGGCACTACCATTGACTTTTGCTGGCAAATCGACCCGGGGCATTGCTTTTCCGATGTATCGATGCTCATGTCGTTCTTTGAGGGCCACTTTTTCAGGCACTGAAAGGCCAGCAGCAATTGAAACGATCTCCGCATAGTCAACGCTCTTCCCAGAACTATGCACGACCCGATGGTTATAAGCTCGGCAATCACTTGGACGGACTCCCATCTTTTGTGCACCAGCCTCGATCATCATCATTCGCACGTTCGCACCAATTTCTCGCAGCGGATTCCACCAGGCTCTGACGCTCGTACTTCCTCCAGTGGCCTGCATTCCGAACATAGGGTTTTTGTACGCATCTCCCTTTGGCGCTGTCAGTGCCCGAATTCGCTCATAGTCTGCTTCCATTTCGTCTGCGAGAATTTGTGCAAGGGAAGGTAGGGATCCTTGACCCATCTCTGAAGCAGGAATCCAAAGGTGTACTAAACCTTCCTCATCAATTTGCAACCAGGTAGCAATGAAGTCACTCTCACCCTGTGCAGCCAAAGCTCTTTTGGGAGTCGCTGGAAATGAAAATGCCAAGGCAAAGGCGCCTGCTGTGACACCTGTTTTTCGGAAAAAATCTCGACGACTGATATTTTCGATCTTCATCTTATGCTCCTTGCTCTTGAAGTTGACGAGCTGAACGATGAATCGCACGACGAACAGCGTTGTAGGTGCCACAGCGGCAGATATTCGTCATTTGTTCATCAATTTGCTGATCAGTGGGGTTTGGATTTTTCTTGAGCAAAGAAACTGCAGCCATGATCTGTCCAGATTGACAGTAACCACACTGAGGAACTGACTCAGCAATCCAGGCTTGTTGCACTGGATGGCTGTTGTCTTCTGAAAGACCTTCAATCGTTAAAATTTCCTTTCCAGCCGCAGCAGTAGCCGGATAACTGCAGGATCTGACTGCTTCCCCATCAACCAATACAGTACAGGCCCCACAGGCCGCAATTCCACAACCAAACTTTGTTCCTGTCAGCTTCAACTCATCGCGTAAAGCCCACAGCAGCGGCGTATCCTCATCAACGTCAATTCGGCGCAAGTCACCATTGATTTTCAATTCCAACATCTGTTCCCCTTTTGCTGGATAAATTTTGTAGACCTAACTGATTAAGATTCGATCGTTCTCGAATTTTCTTCTGTGGAAGATGGTTCATCAGGAACACAAAATTAGTTTTCAAAGAATTGACTGATTAGTCAATTCTAATGATAACTGACTAATCAGTCAAAAACAAGCTCCGATTTTCGCTAAGTAGATTGGAACTTAGTAACACAGCTACTAGGTAGTTTGCTGTTCTGAGGTTTCTAGAGAATGAGCCTCAGGAGGCATAGCGACACTCAGACAAGCGAACAGCGCACAGACTGCCAAAGCTCCGGACAGCAGGAAGGCATTACTGAAAGCATACCCAGCAACCCAGCCAGCCAGCAGGGCGCCCAGGGCTCCAATTCCATCCATCAACGAGAAGGAAAAGCCAAGGGCGGCTCCTTCTCGTGAGCCAGCGAATTCTACTGCAGCAGCAAGAATCGCAGCTCGAACACCTTGCAATAAGGCCACAGCTAGCAGAAGCATCGCCAATACAGCAAACAAATAGGAGGTCGCGTCTAGTGTGTAAGCTGCAAATGCTGCAACAGCTGCCCCACCATTAAAGCTCAAGATCACTTTTTTGGGGAAGGAAGAACTTTTAAAGACAAGGAAGAACCTGAAACTCATTATTCTATATTGAATTTCTTCTTATTGAACTATTGTAACGGGAACCACCTGCCGTTGCTTTTGGTGCTCTTTT
>CAJXNF010000042.1 GCA_913056375.1 uncultured Pseudomonadota bacterium
TCACAGGCCGATATCAGCCATGGCATCTGCCCGGAATGTGCCAAAGAGCTTTACCCCAATTTTGATATCAGTGAAGAATACACTCGCACAGCCCGTAGATTTTGGAAGAAAGCCGGCGTGGATCAGCGGGTCAAACTGGTTCTGGGGAATGCCAAGGAGAGCTTGAAAGATTTCTTACAGACTGGTGAGCAAGAAAGCGTTGACTTAGCCTTCATTGATGCAGACAAGTCATCTTATGCAGAATACTACGAATGCTGCCTAAAGCTGATTCGGCCGGGTGGATTAATCCTGGTTGACAACGTCTTGTGGAGTGGCCAAGTAGCTGACGCTTCAAATCATGATAAGGACACAGAAGCCCTACGAATATTCAATGCGGCTCTGTCCAGTGATCAACGTGTTGATCTGTGTATGGTTCCAATTGGAGATGGGCTGACCATCGCTCGAAAACGTTGAAGAACTATCAACCTAGACAATACGATCAAATCAAAACGAGGAACTGATCCTCAGCAGAGCCTTCGTGTTTCCAGAAATCACTATATCTGCGTACTCCTGAGGTCGGTCACGAAGCACATATTCATCTTCCTCTGCCATCCATTGTTGCCAAAGTGGTAAGGCAGCTTCCCCGTCTCGTTCCAGTCCTCGCTGTAGCCGTAATTCCCGATCTGTCTCAACAAAAATCGCAAAACTGAGATAAGGCCGAAACTCGACTCTCGAAGCACTGACCCCCTCCACAAGCACCACTGGACAAGGTTCCACAGTCTCCCACTCTCCAAGTTGGTTTTTCTGCCAATCGAACTTCTGATAGCGAGTCGGACGGTTTTGCCTCAGCGGTTCCAGAACCTGCGTGATCATGCGTGGATACCAGTCCAGTGGATGATCCCAGGAAGCAAAGTCATCTGTGTGGACGAGTGGGCAGTCATCAAGCAGTGCCGCCAACTTTGCCGCCAAGCTCGATTTGCCAGCCCCACCACACCCATCGATCGCTACAATCCTGGTTTGCATCTCTTCTGGGGATGTTGATTTGGAGATGATCTGCTTGATTTGTAGTAAAGGATTCACGAGATAGCTTGGATGTCAGAGAGTCAGAATTTGAGTGGTGGTTGACTGGCCAAACTTGAGTTGGATAGAAGATTTCTTGGGCCTCTCGGGTGATAAGCTCAATGAGCTTCAGGCCCCAAACTCTGTAGCCAGCACGCTTGATAGGGTTCGAGGTGGAGACCTCCTGAAAGCTGTAGTCTTTTTGAATTCAGTAGATCTTGAGCCTGATCAGTGAAGCCCTGAACCTTCAGTTCATTTGAGGAGATGATCTGAGGACGCTCGGTAAAGTTGTTTAGCAGCAGCAGGCTCTGAGAAGCCTGATTTCTGAGATAGGCAAACACATGGTCATTGTCCACATTCAGGAATGTTGTCTGTCCCTGAGCAAGAACCGGAATAGAACAACGCAGTTGTAAGCGTTGCTGGATCCCGACTCGAATACGTGCGGCTGGCGAGTTGGGATCGTTCAAAGCCTGTGCTTCCTGAGACCAGTCGCGTACTGGACGGTGAACCCAGCGCGAATCCAAGGCCTGCTCCGGACGCTGGGCAAACGAGTAGTCGTTGAGCATTCCTGATTCATCCCCGAGATAAATCAACGGAATCCCACCAATGCTGAAGATCACGCTGTAGAGAAGCAGAATGCGCTCAATGGCCAAGTTCACGGCCTCTGGAGCACCACTGGCTAGCGCGGCTTCCAAACCCGCCAGAGAAGCTAGAGTCCCGGAAATCCGAGCGTCACCAGTCACTGGGTTTTCCTGGAAAGGCAGACCCCGGGCAAAGCTCCCAGGGAAACGACCGGTGTAGAAGTCATTGAGAAACTTGCGATGTCCAGCGCCATCGATGCCTAATTGAGAAGCGATTGCGTCATCAAAGGTCCAGCCGATGTCATCATGACAGCGCAGGTAGTTGACCCAGGTACACTCTGGATCAATCGGAAAGCGTGCTTGTAGGGAAGCACGTAGTAGGCGGGTATTGCGGGTAGCGAGTGACTCCCAGAGCAACGCCATCAGCAGAGGATTGTAGCTCAGTCGGCATTCGTCTGGACGGATATAGCGGGCAACCTCGTCTGGGTGAACGATCGCCTCTGATTTGAGCAGTAGTGCTGGCGCAGCGATCGCACACAAGGCATTGTAGGCCTGCAGAATCCAGTGCGCCTCCGGCTGGTTCTCGCAGTCTGTTCCAGCACGTTTCCAGATGAACGCCACCGCGTCCATACGCAGGACCTCGATCCCCTGGTTAGCCAGAAAGAGCATCTCGGCCAGCATGCCTCGAAAGACTTCCGGATTGCTGTAGTTCAGGTCCCACTGGAACTCAAAGAAGGTCGTCCAGACCCACTTCTGTGATTTCTCACACCAGGTAAAGCTTCCACCCCGATCCGGGAAGATCAGCCGCAGGTGCTGCTGCCACGCAGTTGTTTCTTCCTCCCGATCAAACATCCAGTAGTACTGCTGAAACTCCGGATCTCCCGATTGCGCCTTGCTGGCCCACTCATGGTTGTTTGCGGTATGGTTGAAGATGAAGTCGACAACCAGGCTGATACCCGCCTCTCGTAGTTCCTGCGCTAGTTGCGCCAGTTCTGCCATCGTCCCCAGTGGAGGATCAACGTCACGGTAGCTGCTGACTGCATAACCACCGTCATTCTCTCCATCTGGTCGGGCAAACAGCGGCATCAGGTGCAGATAGGTCAGGCCAAGTTCCTGGTAAGTGGGAATCTGTTTTCGGATACCTTCCAGGTTGCCAGCCTGCAGGTCTACGTAGCCAGTTGCCCCGAGCATCTTCGGGTCATGGATCCAGTTTGGATTGCTCAGACGTCGCAAATCCAGCTGTTGCAGCTCAGTGGAGCGACTCAGTCCAGCGTTCAAGGCCTCGAAGACGATCTCTTCCAGGTGATAGAAGAAGTCGTAGCGACCTCCGTAGAGTGCATGTAGCCGATCAAAGAGGGCTGGGAACTGCTTTTCAGTCCGCTCCCAAAGTGTCTGCCACTGTGCTTCGGTGGCGGTGGGTTGCTGAAGAAAACGACTACGCCAGCGTGGTTTCAGCCGCTTCAGGCTGAGCGCAGCCTGATCGGAAAGTGAAGGAGGGTTCATATCAAAGAGGTTGTAGAAACCACGAGAGCAGCAGTGCCAAGGGGGTTTGGTGCAACCGAAATGGACAGTAGGCTGAAGTTCACTATCCTCCCTTGACAGAACCTGCTACCAAGCCCCGCACAAAGTAACGCTGGAGAGCAAAGAAGACGACCAAGGGTACTATGATGGAGATGAAAGCGCTGCTGGTCAGAATCTCCCAGTTATCTCCACGAGAACCCAATAGTTCGCGCATCTTGGAGGTCAGAACGATCTGGTCATCACCCTTGCCCAGAAACACCAGCGCGACCAGCAGATCATTCCAGACCCATAGAAACTGGAAGATCGTGAACGACGCCAAGGCAGGCACTGACAGTGGAACCACGACTCTTGTGAAGGTCTGAAAATGAGAGGCACCATCCATTCGAGCCGATTCAATGATGTCTCTTGGAAGTGAACGGATATAGTTGCGCAGCAGATAGATTGCTAGCGGGAGCCCAAAGCCAGTATGCGCTAACCAGATGCCGACGTAGGACTTGGCTGAAACATCCAGCAATGCGCCGATGTTGTTGTACATGCGCAATAATGGAATCAACGACATTTGCAGTGGCACAACCAACAACCCCACCACAACTACAAATAGGAACTGGCGTCCTGGAAACCGCATCCAGGCGAAGGCATAGGCAGCAAAGGCTGCGATAGTGATTGGGATGACTGTAGCGGGAATGGTCACCACGAAGGTATTCAGAAATGATTGCCCAATGCCTTCTGAGGTAAGTACCTCGACGTAATTATCCAGTGTGAAGGTCGGAGGTGATTCAGCGACAAAGAAGATGCGTTTGCCACGCTTTTCTTCAATGGGTTGCTCAGATTCCCAGCGATAGGAACCATCCGCCTCAACACGAATCTGACTCTGGTCCTTGAAGGTTAGTACTTCTCCTGCCTTGTAAGCAGTGAGATCTCGGAAGTTGGTGTTGAAGGTCAAAATGGTTCGCTTGGAATCGTCCAGTAGATTTCCAGCAATTACGAACTTGCCACCTGTTTCCACCATTTGTTCACTGGTGCCAGTACGTCCTTGGCCATTCTGAACGGAGGTAGACAGTGCGGTCCACCAACCCGTAGCGGCCAGTTGGTCTTTGTCTCGGAAGGAACTCACCAATAAGCCAACTGTTGGCAAAATCCAGAGAATGACCAACAGCAGCAAGCCCAAGTGGACCATCAACTGTCCAGGAGTCAGGCGGATTCGCTTTGAGGTACTCATCGACCCTGCTCCTCTTCACGGAATTTTCGAATATTCCAAGCCATGATGGGAATCACGGCGAGCATAATGAACACAGCAATCGTACTACCTCTTCCAGAGTCACCACCTCCACGGAACATCCAGTCAAACATCAGGTTGGCAAGTACCTCGGTTTCCCACTGGCCGTTGGTCATTGCGAGCACAATGTCAAAAATTTTCAGCACAATGATGGTGATGGTTGTCCAGACCACAATGATCGTGCTCATAATCTGTGGAATCATGATCAGAAAGAAGATCTTTAGCTCACTGGCCCCATCAATTTGGGCGGCTTCCAGTGTTTCCTTGGGCACTCCCCGTAAAGCTGCACTGAAGATGACCATTGCAAAGCCTGTCTGAATCCAGACCAGGATCACCATCAAAAAGAAGTTGTTCCAGAAGGGAATGGTGATCCAGGCCTGTGGTTCACCACCGAGTCCAACTACGATCGCGTTGAGAATGCCGATCTGATCTGAGCCCGGTCCCCGGAAGTCGTAGACAAACTTCCAGATCACGCTGGCTCCAACAAAACTAATAGCCATCGGCATGAAAATCAGTGACTTGGCAATTGTACCCCACCAGACACGATCCGCTAACACAGCGACAATCAATCCAAAGACTACGCTTAGTGAAGGGACGACTAGTAGCCAGAGAAAGTTGTTCCCAATGGATTGCAAAAACTCTGGATTTGCCAAAGCCCAGGTGTAGTTGCTCCAGCCTACCCAGCGTTCCCCGGTGAAGTCGTGGAAACTTAGCCAGACAGTCTCGAAGACTGGATAGACCAGATATGTGAAAAGGAGGGAGAGCGCCGGCAAGACAAATAGCCATGGCCGGATTGCGTGACGCAGTTCATCACGACTTTCTATCTGGCCATTGGCCGTCTGTTTGTCACGAACCAAGGTTTCGAGCAATAGATTGGTACCCCAGAAATATAGCAGGCAGCTACTCACGCCTATAATAACGGCAATGGTCGCATCGAGTACCTGATCGAGCATGGCGATTCTTTTCAAAAAGAAGGAGAGGACCGGGCCTCAAGAGACCCGGTGTTGCAGCAAGGTGGGAGATCAGAGAATTACTTGATCGAGTCCCAGCTGTTCTGGATATTGTCGGCTACTTTCTGTGCAGAAGCACCACTGACGTAGAAGACCATCTGGCTCCAGAAAGATCCGGCACCAATCGCCCCTGGCATCAGGTCTGAGCCGTCAAAGCGGAAGGTCGTTGCATTCAGCAAGATCTCTCCCTGCTTGCGTAGTATTTCACTGGAGTACTTGTCCAGGTTGACTCCCTTGTGAGGTGTCAGGAAGCCGGCTCGAGCCATCCATATTTCGTGGGACATTGGATGCTGTAGGAAGCGTATGAATTCACGAGTGGCAGGGCTATCCTTGGTCATGGCCAACAAGGTTCCACCTCCAAGCACTGGATTTCCTAGCTGGGAAGCCTTGGAAGCGAATGGTGGGAAGTAGAAGAAGTCTGCATCCGTGCCGACTTGTACTCCTTCTGGAAAGAACGCCGGAATGAAACTGGCCTGGCGGTGCATGTAGCACTTGGGTGGTACGCTGAAGAGTCCTTGTGGACTGTCACGGAAGTCGGTTGCTCCCACAGCACGAGTTCCCCCTTCAACATAGTCGTTGTTCTTGGCGAACTGACCGAAGGTCTCGATTGCATTGATCACACGTGGGTCATTGAACTTGATGGAGTTGGCAACCCAGCCGTCATAGACATCTGGCGTCTGAGTGCGGAGCATGATGTCCTCAACCCAGTCGGTTGCAGGCCAACCAGTTGCGTCACCTGAACCTAGACCAATACACCAGGGCGTCCCACCGTCCTTGACAATCTGATCGCTTAACGCAATCAGGTCTTCCATGGTCTTTGGAATTTCGTAGCCACCAGCTTCAAAGTTTTCTGGAACGTACCAGACCAGTGACTTGACGTTGACGTTGTAGAAGAAGCCATAGAATTGGTCCTTGCCACTCTTGTCAGCGTAAGTGCCCAGGTCAACCCAGGACTGTCCAGCAGCATAGTTGTCACGTACCCAAGCCGCGGTGTCATCACCTAGCGGTACCAATCCATCAATAGCTGCCATGTTGGCTGCAAGGCCGGGCTGGGGGAAGGCTGCTAGATTTGGAGGACTTCCAGCCTTGATGTCAATCACAATCTGTTGCTCAAAACTGTCTGAACCTGCATATTCGATCTTAGCTCCGGTAGCTTTTTCGAAAGCTGCAGTGACAGCTTCAAAGCTCTCTTCGTCCGCAGTCAACCAAGGGCCAGCAATGGTAACCGTTTGACCACTGAGATCTGGGCCTTTGTAGGCGCTATGTCCACCAGCGTGAGCAACTGAGGAAAGTGCTACAGTCGCCAAGGCTGCCAGCATTGTGTTCATTAGCCGGTTTGTTGTGCTTTTCTTGAGACTTTGAAGGGCGGTTCCGGCCAAAAATACGCCTTTCGTAGTCAATTGCTTGATCATCGACATTGTTTGTTTCTCCTTGTCGGATTGAGAAAAATGGCCCGGAACTCAGGGCCGAGCGATCACGGAGGATCGCCAGAACACGTCCCCACGTATACGTTGCAGGGTCGGTGTTTCGTTGGGTTCGTTACGGATCAGTTGTATCAAACGTTGCGCGGCTGCTATTCCCATGGATTCGTAGGGCAACTCCATGGTCGTCAGTGCAGGATAGAGGGTTTCAGCAATGGAACGGTGATTGTCATAGCCTGCGATGGAAATGGCTTCTGGTACTGCCATCCCCTGAGTTCGTAGTACTCCGTAGATGCGCATTGCCATCTCGTCGTTACCACAACAAATTACGGTCGGAGGATCGGGAAGAGCTAACCATGATTGAATGATTTGCCACTGAAGTTGAGGTTCTTCCTCGCAACGCTCAAAATCACCACACTGTACCAAACTCGAGTCAAACGGCAACCCTGCGGTCTCCAGGGCTTTTCGGTATCCAGCAATGCGCAATTCCGTCGCAATGCACTCATGCAAACAAAGATAGGCAATGCGTCGGTGTCCTTCCTTGATCAAGGTCAAAACTAGATCACGTTGACCTTTTTGGTCGTCAGGAACAATGGCTGGTGTGCCCTGATCATCGAAGCAGTTCACAAGGATCATCTGTTGTCCTTGTGGAAGTGGAGGTAGTGAAATTCGTTGGTGTCGGTCTGCCACATAGAGCAGTCCCTCCACTCGGTACTGCAGGAAGGTGTTGATTAGTGTTGGAATGCGCTTGGCCAGCCCACCAGTGTCCGCAATCATCAGGGTAATTTCTTCATCTGCAAGCACTCGTTGTATACCTTGCACAATGAAGAGATCTGGCAGGCCATGTGGTTCACTAATTTCTGAAGACTGTGATACCGCTCCAGTGATCAAGCCCACAATTCCACTGCGATTGGAGCGCATGGAGCGGGCTGCCTTGGATGGCACGTACCCTAACTCGTTCATAGCTTGCTCCACTTGCTGTCGGGTCTCCAGACGAACAGGCGCATCACTGTTGATTACGCGGCTGACAGTCTTTGGTGAGACTTGCGCAGCTTTGGCTATATCATAAATCGTGGGCAAGACGGCTTCATGCTAGTGGTTACGTTTTTCTCAAGACATGATGACATCGGTGTCATGACATCGGTGTCATAAGATGGCGACCATTGATCGTATTGTCAAACATTTTTTTAGAACGGGGAAAGTCAGGTGATCTACAGGCCTGGGTAAAGGCGATTTGGTTTTTATTGTGCAAGGTTGACCAGCGCGGTCAAAACCCAGATAAAACCGCAGAATTCCTCAACAGTGGCAACGTGTGAAGGGTAGCAGCAAAAGATAGTTTTTGCCTGAAACAGCCCAACGCCATAGACAAAGTGAAGACGGTGAATAAGGCCTTAGCTCTCATCATCTGTGGACTGAGCTTCCTCCTGTGGGAAGTTGGAGATGTGCGGTCTCAAGTTTTGCCAAGTGATCAGGAGGTGATGAAGCGTCAGGCCCTGTCACGTCTGCAGGATCGAGAGTGGCTCAGTACTCTACGAATGACACTTTGGCCTGCTGCTTATCCAGAGGAACCGCTCTACTATGGTGAGACCAACGCAGCCCATCAAAGCGGACGCACCTGGTATCATCTGGAGGTTGGAGGTGTCTGGCAACAGCTGCACTGGTTAGCTTCCCAACCTTTTGTGCACGGTCAGGAGCGTGGACGCAGTGATCCGTTACTGGGAGTGGGTCTGCACAGTCGATTTTTGCGTGATACAGTTCGAAATTTGATTCTTGGAGGAATTCGTTTACCGGCTGCAGATACCGTTGTGGAGCAGCGAGAGTCTACCCAGATTTTATTAGCACAGAAGCTGTTCTGGGAATTGGAAGCAGGACAGACACTCTATCTGGGCCTGGGATATGTACGCAAAGAAGAAGACCAGATCAACTATGACCCAGGTGATGTGACAGGCTTTGATTTTGGCTTCGTTAGCCCATTGTTCAATAAGGACTTTCAGTGGCACGGAGGCTTGTTGTTTGTCTGGCAAGCTTCAGACAAGTTCCGTGATACAGATCTGCTCACTCGTGAAAATCGAGTAGATTTTTCGTTAGGAACGGTTCTCTGGGAACGCCTTCGGCTCGGTTTTCAATGGCCTCTATGGACAGATTCAGAGTTCCGCCAACACGCAAAACGCAAACCTCTGGGCGAGTTTGGTTACCATCAGCGGTTTTGATCAATGAGTTAGCTCTTCCGAATTCCCGTTCCACGCGCTCCCAATACGTTCTGCCTCCGATTTCACTTCTGAATAAAAATACTTGCTCCCTTTTTCTGTGGAGAGCCTGCGCACCACCTCTGATGCTCTGGCAAAGTACCACCGATCTGGGTCTGAGTGCTTGTAGTTTCAGTGCGTAATCAGTCTACAAACCTAGTGGATTCTGGTGCCACCAGTGTTCGAAGGGAGAAGAATAGAGAATGCGGTCGATGGTTTCGTCTGCCACTCTGGGGAGATTTGAACCTTCCACAAGCTGGTTGACGTTTTTGAGGCCACTGATGGATTCTTCCAGCGTGGTGAACGGATAGTCAGTGCCAAAGAAGATCTTATCTGTGACCAAGTACTCCTGAGCCGTGATCAAGATGTTGTAGTATTGCCAGGGACGATAAAAGAGAGCCGAAACCTCCGCATAGACATTGGGGTTCTTGCGGATCACTACAACACACTCTTCGTACCAGGGATGCCCCATGTGAGCGAGGATGACCTTTAGATCTGGGTACTTCTGTGCGATAGGATCTACGTGGATTGCACGCCCCAACTCTAGAGGTGAATTGTGGGCAAACGTTGTTCCCATGTGCAGCGTCAGCGGTAGATCTTTTTGGATACAGTAGCGATAGAGTGGATCCATTCTAGGATCATCCAGTGGCACACCATTGTAAATCGGCCCATACTTGACACCTTGTAAACCATGATCTTCGATCACGGCTTTCAGCTTTTCGAGGGCTTCTTCTTCCCTCGGATCAAAATAGGCAAAACCTACAAACTTATCCGGATATTTTTGGACAGCTTTGACCACCGTGCTGTCTTCTCCTTGGATGCCTACTGAATCGCCATAGCGGGGAGAGAAGATGATCACCTTGTGGGCAAGCTCCATCGCCGCAAAGATAGAGTCTGCGTCTGTTGGAACCAACAGTTCTCCGGGCCGCACTCTGGCAATTTGCTCTAAGTAGCTCTGGGAGTAGTGGGCTGGATCCCAGATGTTGACATGGCAATCTACAATTTGTCGTTTTTCGCTCACAAGATCCCATGCTCTTCAAAGGCCTTGGCGAGACTTGCTCCGTTCTCCAACATGCCACGTACTTGATTTTCTTCCCTCACTTTCTGCAGTGCCTTCTCCACGACTTCCGCTGTGATTTTTTGGGGTACGATCACCACTCCGTCCACATCACCAAAAATGAAGTCTCCGCTGTTGACGTCGACTCCGTGAATTTTTCCGGGAACGTCATACCACATCAGCTTGCCACGGTGCTTGCTATCAAGAGGTCCAATGTTTCCAGCAAAGACAGGAAAGTTCATCTGGCGAATACGCTTGACGTCCCGAACGGAACCATCTGTCAGGCATCCAGCAGCTTTCAGGTACTGTGATCGGGTGGAGAGCAGTTCTCCCCAAGGTGCAATCTCATGGTGCTGATGACAGAGCAGAACGGCGACTTCATTGGGTTGGAGGCTGTCGATCAAAGCAATCTCATGCTCGTAGACATTCACCTTTTCATCGTCATGATAAATCTTCATGTAGATGCCAACTCGTGCTAGCCCGCAGAGAATCATACCATCATCTAGAGGACGAATCCCCGAACTCAGTGCCTGGTTCAGGTAGCCCATGCTGTCCAGAGTGTCTGAGAGCACGGCGCTGTAGAGGGTATGCTTCAATTCTTGGAAATTCATATTGGCTCAATTGGGATAGTGACAGGAAACCAGGTGTGGTTGAGTGAGTTGGGTAGCATCACTGAGCTGTGGAGCTTCTCCCATGCAGCGTTGCTTTTCTGGTTCTGAGAGAGACTTGAATTTTGGACATCGTGGATGGAAAGCACAACCTGATGGCGGAGAAACAGGATTGGGTACATCGCCTTCCAAGACAATCCGATCGCTCTTCCGATCCAGATCCGCAATCGGAATCGCAGACAATAACGCCTGGGTATAAGGGTGGCGTGGTGTACGGTAGAGAGCTTCACTCTCCGCCAATTCGACGATCTTGCCCAGGTACATCACAGCAACACGGTCACTGATGTATTCGACCACGCTCAGATCATGTGTGATGAAGATGTAAGTCAAGCCTCGTGCTTGCTTAATCTCTTGCAGCAGTTGCAGCACTTGAGCCTGGATGGAGACATCGAGCGCGCTGACTGCTTCATCGCAGATGACAACTTCTGGATTGACACACAGAGCCCGGGCAATTCCGATGCGTTGCCGTTGTCCACCTGAAAACTCATGGGGATAGTTGTCCATTTGCTCTCGGCGCATGTTGACCGCTTCCAGCAGATCTCCAATGATCTTGCGACGCTCTGCTTTGGTCTTCACCCCATAGAGCTTGAGTGGATCCTGCAGGGAACCAAACACAGTGAAGGCCGGATTGAGGGAAGAGTGCGGATCCTGAAAGACAATCTGAATTTTCTGACGGATGTGCTTGAACTCTTCAGGACTCAAGTTGAGCAAGTCGAAGGTTTGCTCTCCTTCGTGATAGAGAATTTGTCCACCAACGGCTCCCACGAGTTGAATGATGGATTTTCCCAGCGTGGTTTTGCCACAGCCACTCTCTCCGACCAGCCCTAGAGTCTCGCCCCGATAGATCTCCAAGTCCACACCATCAACTGCCTTGACGTGAGCAGCAACGGTACGCAATAGCCCTTTTCGGACAGGAAAATAGGTTTTTAAGCCCTTGATATGTAGAATCTTTTCTTGGCTAGGCATGGCTCAGCACCTTTTCACTGTGCCAGCAGAGTGCGTCGTGGGTTTCACTGATTGGCTGAGAACTTGGGAAGACTTGGCACTGCTCGGTAGCGTAGGGGCAGCGTGGTGCGAATTGGCATCCTTTAGGACGTTGATAGGGGTCAGGGGTTGAACCCTGAATCGGAGTGATTTGTTGTTGTTTCCCTTTGCCTAGGATGGGGATCGATTTCAGTAATGCTTCAGTGTAGGGATGTGCTGGACGCCGAAGTACATCATCAACCGTCCCCTGCTCCACGATATTGCCCATGTACATCACTGCTACGTGATCGGCCAGTTCAGCAACGACCCCCATATCATGAGTGATCAGAATGACTGCGGTGTTGTTTCGCTGTTTCAGTTCCTCAATCAGTTCAAAAATCTGCTCATTTTTTGCGACAACTCTATCTATATTATTTTTCTCACAGTCATGAAAAATTTTATACTTTTCATTTCTAATGATGTCATAAGACGTTTCAAATCTCAGAATATCTAGCAGGTTTCGAGCTCTAAAAAATCCATTGTTTTCTACTGCAAAATCTTTGGCTTTCAGTGTTGCTGTCTTATCCATTTTGAACAAATTAGCATAAAGGCCTAGGTTTGCACTTTGTAAACACTCAAATGCAGTAGTTTTAAAGTTAAAATAAGGCACAAAGTCATCATCCTCGCGGTATTCATTATTTTCGTCCAAAGAACGAAGGCTTATCAAGGGATCTCCG
>CAJXNF010000043.1 GCA_913056375.1 uncultured Pseudomonadota bacterium
GTCTAGAATATCGTATCCTCCTGGACACACTATCCCTGCCTCTTTATAACATTCATGGTGTTCCAGTTGATCTGAAGCCAAGGTTAGCGTCCGATCCAAGCCTGTACACTCCAGCGTATGAATTTCTCTACCACTTGGCCCTATTTGCTTGGAACTTCCTTGGCAACCGAAGAGCAACAATGCAACGCTAATGTTGAGAAAAGTTTTGACGGGTTTCATGCCTTGTATTGAAGGAACATCAGGTTTTGAAAATGAAGTCTTGCAAGCCATCCAAACTTGATACCCGAACGTTCACTACCACTTCAGCCAAATTCTTCCTGCTTTCGCCGTAGGTGCATCGCATAGGCTTTACAACACATCCCCGTGAGATGCCCCGTAAAGTATCCCAGAAAAACAATCGAGAATGCTATCGACATCGTTCGCTCATTAAATACCCCTGTAAAGGTTAGAACAGATCCAAGTGCAGCCGCTAATTCTCCTGCGTCCTTTGCTACATGGGAAGTTTCCTCCCAAAAATCGACTGAATTCTCAGGCCGACGTGTGTAGACAACCAAAAAAGTAAAACCCCATACAACTAAGATCGTGGGTAGGTCAATAAAACGCTCAAAGATCGGACGCTGCAAAATCACAGAGTCCTCTGTGCAGTAAAATCCTCGCTCTGGAGAGTAGGCCTCTTCACAGACACCAGTCGGACTTTCAAACCGAAATGTGGACGAATCAAAATCAAAGTGTGTTGCGACAAACACGATCATCAGAATTCCAAGAAATCGTAAGCGAATCCCCATTTTATTTCTCCAACGCAGATTTTTTCACAGAGTGTATAGAGTCTGAATGAATTGATTCAGATTGATTCCCTTGAACATCCCCCAGTTAATACGCTCTCCATACCATTGTTTTGAGATCATGACTCCGTTCCTCCTAGGGTTAAAATCTCTTTGATCAAGCAGTTCAAATACCTGATCTAGGAAGGCAACTGCATCTTCCAGTCCCACATCTTTTGGATGTGACTCACCCACCCATAGAGTAGCCTCCCCCCGTCATCCTCCCCAAAATTTTTTCCCTGTCCTAAGCTTTGCGAACCAATCAACACTACTCAGGGAAAAGTCATGAAAAATTTCATCTCAAAAATAACAAAATCATTACTGACAACTCTTCTTGTTGTTCCAGCTCTATCGGCCTGTAAGAATATGCCTCCAATCGAACAAACCTCACCTTTGCTAGGTGCTTATCTTCAAGGTTCTAGCGTCTTGGAAGGTAATTTTCTTGAGAGCGATCCTTTTGAATTCAATCTTTCTAAAACATTTCAGCCACAAATCGAATTCATCGAGCAACTCGATTTTCAGTGGGTTGAAGAAGGGGTGCAATGGACGCAAACTACTGCGGTAGATTTGTTCGACTTCGAAATGCCTGTTGTGGACATTCCCGAGCTTAATATTCCAGATGTAGCCCTTCCAACGATTAGTCTCCCAGAAGTCAGTCTTCCTGACGTCAGCCTGATTGGGTCGATCTTGCCAGTGACGGAGGCTGAAGAAGTGAAAGAGTTACAAAGCAACAAAAATGAATCCTTCCTAACTAAAAAAAATCTGGTGAAGGCAAACTTGATGGATGCTGATCTTTCCAAGATTGATCTCTCTGGCAAAGACCTTTCTGGAGCAGACCTGCGAGGTTCAGATCTGAGCCACGCTGACCTCACAGGAGCTAACCTAACTGGCGCACATCTTTGGCAGGCAAAGCTAAGAAAAGTAGCCTTACGAGACACGGATCTGTCTGGAATGGATTTCTCTGAAATGGATCTGAGTGGGGCAGATCTAAGAGGAGTCAACCTGAGTGGGGCCAACCTGTGGGGAGCCAAACTATACCGCACCAACCTGAGTGGGGCCAATTTGAGTGGAGCCCGCCTCTCCAATGCAGACCTCACTCAGTCAGAACTCAGCGGTGCCAATCTTTCCAACGCTGAACTCTATAACACGCAATTGATGGGAGCCAATCTAATTGAAGCTAACCTCTCCGGAGCAGATCTACAAAAAGCTCAACTGACACATACCAATCTGCACAAGGCCAACCTGACAAGTACCTGGCTAGCTGGCGCAAATCTACAGGAGTCAAATCTCTCTGAAGCAAATCTCTTCCGAAGCACGCTGCATGGTGCAAACCTACAAGATGCGGATCTCAGTGCGGCAAACTTGATGGAAGCATCACTGATCAAGGCCAACCTGCAGGATGTGGATCTACAGGACGCGGATCTGAATAAGACTATTCTGTTCAAAGCTTCTGTCAGCAAATCTGCTCTGATTGAAGCACAACTGTGCCTCACCAGCCTACCCGACTACACAATGCATAACCGAGATTGTGAGCAGACGCGATCAATCTAAGCTCTGATTTCTCTGTTTTCTTCCAATTGGCTTGACTTCATGGGTCAGCAAAGGATGTTTCATCTGGGATTCCTGTTAAGTTCAAGCATCCAGTCACTTTGCTTTTCAACTTTATACCCCTAAAAAACATCATGGTTCACCGAGCTTTCTTTCAGTCCCTGGTGCTGGGATTTTTTCTCTTTTCCGTGCAAAACATTTCCGCAGAAGATTCGAAAGAAGCACGTACCCAGGCAGCCGAGAGATACCTGGCAGTAGTACCGATTTCCCAACTGCTTGATGACACTTTCAGAGAGATGAGCAAATCCTTGCCAGAGGCTATCCGTGAAGGATTCGTAGCACAAATGCAGATTGTTGTCAGAGCAGATGTTCTGGAAGCAGCCACTCGAGCATCACTAGTCCGACATTTCACCGTTGATGAATTAAACGCAATGGCTGAATTCTACAGTTCTCCTCATGGAGCGAGTGCCATGCGAAAATTTGGAGCCTACATGGCTGACGTGATGCCCGCTGTTCAGGAAGAGATGATTTTGGGACTGGATCACATGGAACGCCAGGTAGAATAGTTGTTACCAGCTTCATTCGTAGCGAATTTAGCATTTCTTAGGTAGGTTCATTGTTGGTAATTACCAGATGAACTCGAAAGGCAGCTGAAATCGCAAACGTGACATGAACACCTCTCCTCAAGCCAAGCCTTTTACTGCCTCAGTCTGGCGCCAGCTTCTTCCTCTCCTCCTCTCCATCAGCGGACCACTCGTTCTCTACCTATTCACGATACCCCGTACCGTGGTGCTGGAAGACGATGGACTTTTTCTGATGGTTGCCAAGCATCTGGGAATAGCCCATCCGCCAGGTTATCCACTCTTCACTGGCATCGCTCACCTATTTATGCAGTTCCCCTTTGGTACGGGCGCCTTTCGAGGACACCTTGCCAGTGCGTTTCTGGGGGCTCTTGCCTGTGGAGTGCTGTTTGGCTGCGCTCGACTACTTGGAGCTTCTGTGTGGGCGGCTTTGGCTGGAGCCTGGGCATTTGGAGCATCTGAGCACTTCTGGTCACAAGCGATCATTGCTGAAGTCTACACACTCAATGCTCTGCTCTTCTTTGCCACCTATCTACTGATTCTGAAAGCCTTGCAGGCACCAGATTCACGAGCATGGTGGTGGGGAGCCTCAATTTTCTTCGGGCTCAGTCTGGCAAATCACTACCCGCTGATGGTACTCGCTTTCCCCGGCTTGTTTGTACTCGCCCTACCTGTTTGGCGAAATGTGCTACCTCGTCTTCCAGAATTGATCTTACTCAGCCTGTTGAGTGCTGCGTTACCATACTTAGGAATGGTCTGGCGCTCTTTACAAAATCCATCAATCAGCTTCTATGGTCCCATCGAAGGTTGGCAGAGTTTCTGGTTTTATTTCAGCCGCCAGGGCTATGCCAGTGTAGATGTCAGTCCAAGTGCTGGTTGGTGGGATCGCTGGGAATTTCTTCAGTGGTTCAGCGTCGAAGCTTTCTGGCAACTGACTCCCTTGGGCTTTGGGTTCGCACTCTGGGGGTTGTGGAAACTGATGCAACAACTTTCCTTGACCGTGCCAGTCTCTGGAATTTTGATTTTCCTTAGCAACAGCGTATTGCTGTTATTCCTCCTAGCTTTTGACTTCGACTTCTTCAATATCGGTATCTTCCGCCCTTACTCCCTCGTGTGTTATGGCTTACTTGGTTTGTGGTTAGCCATTGGTTTGGATGATTTCATTCATCGTTTCATTAAAAATCCTGAATTCCAAACTTCAAGAACTGTCATCATTGCTTTGCTGATCGGGAGCCTGCTGCTTTTTCAAAATCTTTCAAAGAACGATCGGTCTGCTGATAACCTTGCTGAGCGACACGCTGAATTGGTCTTCCAGCTACTCCCAGAAAACTCAGTCTTCTTTGTCTATGGTGATTCGGAAACCGGACCGCTTGGCTACTATCATTATGTTGAGGAGCGACGACCCGATCTGGAATTAGTTAGCCTGCAAGGCCTAGTCTATGGGAACCGCTTATTCCCAGCCCGTAGCTCAGAGCATAGAAAGCAGGAAGCACTTCGCCAGTTTGTGAATAACAGCACTCGTCCTCTATTTTATTCAGTGGATTCTGAGCAATTTTCACACGGCCATGGGGTTCGGCACTATGGATTTCTGAAGGAGGTTGTCCGTGGAGGCAATCCAACTGCTCTGCAATTGGTATTTCGGCCTGAAGCAGAGGCTTACTTCAGAGAGTTGTTGCAACAGCAACCCAAGGATCGTTGGGAGAGATTTCGTCGAAACAAGCTATTACATCAGTATGGAGACTTCCTTGGTTATGCCGTGCTCGGTGGTGCTCCTGAACTTCAGAAAAAGATCCAACCTCTCCTCCCTCTAGCTGAAAGTAATTTTTTCAGTCTGACCGGCATGATTGAGGTATTGATGACTCATAGAGCTCAGCCATCTCTACCTCAAATTGAAAGCTGGCTGAGACTTGCAGACTCACTACAAGATGAGACTCTCGACAAAGAACGCCAGGCTCGCTTTGCATATCTACAGGGCTTTGCAGCCTTTCTTGGTGGCCATCAGCAAGAGGCCCTTGAAGCTTTCTACAAGTCTGCTCGCATCTATCCCCATCCTGAAAACGCATCTCTCTCGGCTCTCCAAAAACTTGGCAGACAAATCCCCGAATAGGGGAAT
Source organism: uncultured Pseudomonadota bacterium (assembly GCA_913056375.1). Classification (GTDB taxonomy): domain Bacteria; phylum SAR324; class SAR324; order SAR324; family NAC60-12; genus JCVI-SCAAA005. The sequence continues at coordinate 5,064 of CAJXNF010000043.1, forward strand.
ATTCAGTGCATCCTCAAAAACAACAGACACTCACTATCTGAACAGAACATGAGCAGCAAAACTTCGTTGGTACTGTTATTCAGTCTAAGCCTATTGTTGCCCAATTGGCTGCAAGCTGAACCGATCAAAGGCTTTGGGCTTTATTTGAGTGTAGGGGATCTACAAATCTCTGATTCCTCGACAGAGCAAAATTATGCGGAATCCTACGCCTACGGTGGCATCGTCGATTATCAGTGGACAGCTTCCAATTACTTCTCAGTGCGCTTGTTTGGAGGAGAACACATAGGCAGTGCACAACAACCGAACAAGCCCGATTACAATTACTTCAAGACAGGCTTGTTTGGGCTGGAAGCCCGTGTGTGGGCTGGTTCTTCATGGTTTTTGGGGGTTCAGGCTGGCCAAGCTTACTTGACTTGGATTGAATCAATGGAGAGTTATACGAAAATCGCTTGGACCAACCAAAGTGGCTACGGTGTGGGCTTTGAATCCAATGACGGCTGGACCTTTGCGATCTACACACACAAGACTGAGTCCATGAAATTTGAGGATCTTCCAGATCAGAGAGTCGAGGGAATCCGTCTTGAGACAGGCTATCGTTGGAAATGAAAGGCAATAGCCGAGAAATAGCCGATTAAAGCAAAAATTTAATTCTCAGAATGATCGGCTGCTTAGTGGAAGGTACGAATTTGGCGAGGAGATTCTTTGAATACTGTCTTGGGCATAACGGGGATCGACTGTGAAGCTGCGTACTGGTCCAACTGTATGCGCAGGGCTCTCAGATCACTATAAGGCCTTGGCTGCCTATTGAGTTGCTGACTGATGGCTAGAACCTCCTGAATTCTTTTCTGTTCCGCCCGATCCTCTTCAGTCGGAGGATAAGGATTGAAAGGCTTAGCTCCCAGCAAAAACGGAGCGATTGCAGAGATCAGTAACAGTTTCACAAGTCTGGACATCGTGCTCCCTATTCCTCAAAACGATTCTCGAGGGGATCATGACATCCTGTCTTGTAGCTGGCTTCATCCTGAAGAAAGCTTTTTTTGTAGTCTTTCTTACTGTGGACTCACTTTCAAGCAAACTTGAGCCCATCTAATCAAAACCACTTAAAGACTGATGAAAAACCGGATTATTCATTTATGAATTCAAACCTTTGACTGCTCCGCTTGACTGCAGAAAAACTGCAGTGTCGTAAAACTGACTACTTTAACAACGTTTAAAGGATGTTATGAAATACCTGATAGTGGCTTTAATGGCTTTGCTTTGCTGGACAACTGCATCCTTTGCCCAAAAGCTTGGACCGGTGGGAAAGCAAATGCTTCGGGAGTATTCAACAAAAGGAGAACTCACCTACTGGAGTTCGGTGGATACGGAGTGTCCGTTCTACAGTGATTTGAATCTGAATCAAATCATTCAAGAGAGGATTTTAAAGCAAAACATTCGGCCCGCTTTCCATAAGAACAAGCAACTACGAAAAGCTAGAATCTATGTGAAGGTTCACTGCTATTTCAAAGATTTCACCGTGATCACTGCCGATTTCGAGATCCAACTCGGCTACGACTTGGCAGATCAGGTTCGACTCGGTTATTCATCTGAGGTGTTTCTGCTGAATCACCCGATCCGTAAAATCAGGTTGGACGTCGAATCGATGATAGATGAAAAGGTGACCGAATTCGCAGAAGCTCATTTGGAAGGTGCAGTTGCTCGACAATCCACCTTGAGTAGTGAACGGCAGTAATCCACTTAGCATCAACTCAACTACACTGAACTTAGGACCTAGAAAAATGCTTTTCAGCAATCCTTGTTAGACACCCCGCCATCAGGTAGAACCGTGTTACAGAAAATCGCACCTCGCAAAATAGCGTAGCTCAGATTGGCACCTCGCAAGCTGGCCTCTCTCAGGTCAGTTTCTCGCAGATCCGCATTCCTCAAGTTGGCCCGAGATAAATTCGCACCCCTCAAGTCGGCGTAACTCAAATCAATGTCCGGCAACTTTGCTGCTGACAAGTCACAACGGTTACAGATGATCCTTTCCTTCTGCTTGGCCACCTGCTTCAGCAAGCTATCCACATCCGATGGATTAAAACCAAAACTTTGGGCCGCTGCAAGCAATAATGCTGTTAATACAAGAGAAAACCTCGTCATCGCAAAAGCTATATTTTTGATTGCGTTGGTAGGCCAAATGTTCTGGGAATTACAAGCACCTCAAGAGTTATTTGGGAGGGAGGCCTGAGCATCCAAGTCTCTTCGGTAGTACTTGTTGCCACTTCCCCAATCCTGTGGCAGTGCTTCTCTCATCTGCATCAGATTCGGTTCTATTTCAGGGTAAGTCGAAAAATACTGTTCACTTCGCTGAAGTTGCTGCACAGGTGGAGGAGTGTAGGTTCCTGGAGGAATTGGGTGCCTCTCTGTCCAGAGGTACTCGAGGTGTTTAGAGTCACATCCAGACAAAATAAGGGTAGCGCCGACCAAGTATAGAAATGATTTCCTCACTATATCTCTCCATCATTTGAGGTGATCCGAATTGATGTGCTTCAACGAATAGAAGGACATATACAGCTAGATTTGCAATCTTTTTTCGATAATCTAAAACTCTATCTCTCCAGTCATTATCTTTCAGCTGTTGATACTCTCCTCAAGAACTGGCCCTAAAACACGGTTTCAGAAGCAGATGTCTTATCCGTTATGTAGGAATTTGAAAAATTCAGAGCCACATGACAGGAATCAAGAACTAAGACCGCAGGAATAACAGCGAATCAGAGTTGATCATCGAGATAGCGTTGCAGAGTGTTTGCGGTGCCATGCTGCCACAGGTGCTGCAGGGCATTTTGGAAGCTTTGTTGGAAAGCTTTAGATTCCGAGAGATCGCCAAAGACATCCTGTAATTCCAGGAAGGCCAGCGGTTCAGTTTTGGATCGTTCTGCCAGAGTGCGCAGTCGATCTGCCTGACTATCCTCTGGTTGCATATCTTGCCCTCCCTCAGAGAGTCCTCCCCAGTATCGACACCAGAGTGCAGACTCCAGCGCCAAACCAGTTACAGAAGCACCTGCTTGCAAGCGATCTCGAGTGGAGGGTAGCACAAACTTGGGTTGTCGATTGGAGCCATCAAAACAAAGTCGAGCAATCGTATCCCCAATTTTTGGATTGGCAAACCGCTCTAAAATCAACTGAAGATAAGCCTGTAGATCCGTATTCGGTACAGGGGGAACTGACGGTAAGATCTCCTCTGTCTCCAACTTCTCCAAGTAGTGGTAGATTAGCGGATGCGCCATTGCCTCGTGGACAAAATGTTGGTCCAGTAGGGCTCCCACATAGGCAATCGAAGCATGTCCTGCATTCAGAATCCTCAGCTTCATATGCTCATAGGGAGTCACATCTGGCACAAAAGCCACCCCAACCGCTTCCAATTCTGGTCGCCCTAGCGGAAAATGATCTTCCAGGACCCACTGAATGTAATTTTCACAAAAAACCGGCCATCCATCCTCAATACCAAACTCCTTCTGCAGAATACTTCTTTCCCGATCAGAAGTAGCGGGGGTAATGCGATCCACCATTCCATTGGGAAAAGCAACCTCACGCTCAACCCAGGTGGCCAATTTGGAATCTTGCATTTCGGCAAGACCAACCACAGCGTTGCGAGTGACATTGCCGTTATGCAGCAGATTATCGCAGGACATCACAGTAAAGGGCGCAATGCCTCTCGCCAAACGGGTACGCAAACCAGCCAGAATCAACCCAAAGGCTGTGATCGGTGACTCTGGATTTGCTGCATCCTGTTTTAATACGGGTTGGTCCGGGTCAAACTCTCCCGTCGCTGGATTAATGAAGTAGCCCCCTTCCGTGACCGTCAATGAAACAATCCGGGTGCTTGGGTCTGCAAGCCTCTCAATGTTTGCAGGATCTCCGGGTAGAAGAAAATCGATCATCGATCCCGTTACGGTTGCTTTGTAACCGGCTGCCGATTGCTCCACCACGGTAGTCAGGTAGTCCTGCTGCGCCAGGGTTTGCCCCATCACACGATCACCAGGCATCACACCCGTACCAACTAGGGCCCAGTCAAGAGATTTGCCAAGTCGAAACAGTTGGTCCAGATAGACCGCCTGATGTGCCCGATGAAAATTGCCCACACCAATGTGGACAATCCCCGGCTTGAGCTGCTTCGGAGAATAGTTAGGAACTGAGATCTGCGAGGGAAATGAGGGCAGAGTTGCCCGAGAGAGTCGAATAGTCATGAAAATTTTGGAAGGTCAACTCATCCAGTTGCCACCATCGACGTTGAGCGTCTGCGCTGTAATATAGTCAGCATCAGCAGAAGCCAGGAAAACAGCCGCTCCTTCGATGTCATTGGGACTTCCCATCCGACCTAGCGGAACAGCCTCACCAACCAGTCGTTTCTTTTCACCAATGGGTCGGTTTTCATAGCGCGCAAAGAGGCCATCAACCGTTGCCCACATCGGAGTATCGATCACTCCAGGGGCAATCCCATTAACGTTGATATGATGCGGAGCCATCGCCAGTGCTGCTGATTGAGTATAGCTGTAAACAGCCGCCTTGGTTGCACAGTAGTGAGCTACCAGGGCCTCTCCACGTCGACCTGCTTGAGAAGAGAGGTTAATGATCTTACCACGGATGCCTTTCTCAACCATGTGAGCCGCAGCCGCTTGCATCATAAAGAACATTCCCTTGACGTTGATATCGAAGAGCCGATCGTAACTTTCTCGAGAAGACTCCAGTAGTGGAGCCATCTCGAAGATTCCCGCATTGTTGAAAAGGATATCGACTTGGCCAAAAGCTTCCGCTGCTGCTTGAATTGTCTGATCGATATCCGCCTGTTTAGTCACATCCATACTGACCGCCAAGGCACTGCCGCCAGTCGCTTGAATTTCCTTCGCGACAGCTTCCGCCAGCGACAGCTTTACATCTGCGACAACACAGCGTGCTCCTTCTTGGGCGTAGCGTAAGGAGACAGCGCGACCGATGCCTCCACCACCACCCGTGACAATTGCCGTCTTGCCTGCCAGTTTCATCGAATCGCCTTCCCGTCGTTATCGAATTTATGGACCTTGTCTTCCTCTGGACTCAGGTAAACTGTATCTCCGTAGTTCAATTGAACTTCTCCATCAGCACGAACAGTCAGTGGACTTTGCTGACCTTCCACGTTTACGTGCAGGAAGGTGTCTGAACCCAGGTGTTCTGAAACTCCGACTTTACCTGTCCATAGACCCGAAGATGTGGAGATTTGGACGTGCTCAGGACGGACTCCAATCGTTGTTGCATTGTAGCGACTGGCTTCGCCACCAGTGAGGAAATTCATCTTAGGTGCACCAATGAAACCAGCGACAAAGAGGTTGTCTGGTGCACGGTAGAGTTCCAGTGGACTACCCACCTGCTCAATGTTGCCATGATCCAGCACCACGATCTTATCAGCCATCGTCATCGCTTCCACCTGATCGTGGGTGACATAGATCATTGTCGTCTTCAATTGCTGGTGCAATTCCATGATCTCCAACCGCATGTTGATCCGGAGTGCTGCATCCAGGTTTGAGAGTGGTTCGTCGAAAAGGAAGGCTTTCGGTTGACGCACAATCGCTCGACCAATCGCAACGCGCTGACGCTGACCACCAGAAAGCTGGCGAGGCTTGCGCTCCAGATACTCACTCAGGTTGAGGATCTTGGCTGCCTCTTGGACCTTTGCAGCGATCTCGCTCTTTGGCATGCCTGCCATCTTCAGTGGAAATCCGATGTTCTCGCGCACACTCATGTGCGGATACAGAGCATAGGACTGAAAGACCATTGCCAACCCACGCTTGGCGGGTGCAAGGTTGGTCATATCCTGACCATTGAATTCAATTCTGCCCTTAGAGACTTCCTCCAAGCCAGCAATTAGTCGCAACAAGGTGGACTTACCACTACCAGAAGGACCAACGAATACGACAAACTCTCCTTCATTGACCTCAAGATCTACTGAAGGAATGACTAATACATCCCCAAACGATTTGGAAACGCCTACTAAATTAATGCTACCCATGTCTTTTTCCCTTATTTGACTGCCCCGAGGGTCAGTCCTTTCACCATTTGCTTCTGGGTCACCCAACCAAGGAACATGATCGGCAGGATGGCCAGGGTGGAGGCCGCTGAAAGCTTAGCCCAGAACAACCCTTCCGGACTGGAATAGGAAGAAATGAAGGTTGTCAACGGAGCCGCTTCAAACGCTGTCAGGTTCAAGCTCCAGAAAGACTCGTTCCAAATCAACACAATACTCAACAAACTCGTGGAGAAGATCGCTGATTTTGACAACGGAAGCAATATATAAAGAAAAATATTTAAAAGACCATCACATTCCATCTGGGCTGCTTCCAAAATTTCCTGTGGAATATCCTTGAAATAGGTATAAAGCACCCAGATGACAATTGGCAGGTTAATCAGCGTATAGATCAGTATTAAGCCCAGATGAGTGTCCAGTAGCCCCATGTTCTTGTAAAACAAGTACATCGGGATCAACACCCCAACGGGAGGCATCATCTTGGTTGAAAGAATCCAGACCAACTTGAACTGGGTTCGCTTGGTTGGCCGGAACGCAAAACTATAGCTCGCTGGTACAGCAATCAGAATCGCCAACAACGTGGCAAACACTGAAATCACGATGGAGTTCCAAGCGTAGTTCAGGTAGTCACTTCGACTCTGTACAACAAAATAATTCTCCAGAGTGGGTGTGAAGAAGAAGCTGGGAGGTGTAGCAACAGCCTCAATCTCTGTCTTCAGACTAGCCATCACCATCCAAAGAATTGGGAAGAAGATGATGAACCCGATTACCCAACCAAGGATTGATAGCAGAACTCTATTGGATTTCATCAGTCAGAATTCATGTTCTTGGCAATCATCCGTAGCAGGAAGATTGCGACAATGTTGGCAAAAACAATGGAGATAATCCCACCAGCTGAGGCTCCCCCAATATCAAAATCTAGCAGTGCCTTACGATAGACAAGGAAGGCCAAATTTGTAGTCTGTGTGCCAGGCCCCCCAGTCGTTGTGGTGAAGATTTCTGCAAAAATATTTAGGTGGAAGATCATCTGGATCATCACGACTGCCCCAATAGCCTTGCCCAAATGTGGCAGATAAATCTGGAAGAAAAAGGCTATGTGTCCGGCGCCATCCATCTTGGATGCTTCTTTAATCTCCAAGCTCATGGATTGTTGTGCCGTGACAAAAACCAAAACCGCAAAAGGTAACCAGTTCCAAGAAACAATGATGATGATGGAACCTAGTGGGATATCAGAAAACCAGTCGATCGGAGGTAATCCAAAAAGACCAAGTAGGTATGTGAAGTAACCGTTGACTGGATGCATCAAGAGATTCTTCCAAATCAAGGCACT
>CAJXNF010000044.1 GCA_913056375.1 uncultured Pseudomonadota bacterium
AAACCAGAAGGAAAGGAATACTGTCAATAAGACAATAATCGTGTGTAATATCGCATCCATATTTACTCCATCTTAAAATTCTTAAATCGTTCTGCGGTTTCTGATTTATCAAATGCGGGTCGAGCGTCAATGACATTATCATCACCACCGTCATCGTCATCTGATAGACGCATCTTGGAACGGTCAACTTTCACAGTAAATCTATTATATTTGGTCGGGTCGTTGTATCTGTTCTTCAACTGTTTGACCAATATCTTACCCAGATTGTTTAGTTCATCGTTTGAGATGAGCGCGAACATGAGGTCTGCGGTAGCGGGTAGTCCAAAAGATTCGGATGTGTCTTCAAGCCCAACATCGTCATTAGAATAACCTGAACGAGTCGTCTGCGTTGCAGATACAATCGGAACGTTGAACTCGACTGCGAGTCCTCTAATTTCTTCTGCAATACTTTTAATGTATGAATATGAGTTGATAGCACCGCCCATTCCTTTCATTCGTGATGAAGCACAAATGTTCAAGTAATCTACAAAGATAATATCAGGCTTGAACTGCTTCTTTAGTTTAAGTTCGTTCAACAATGCGCGGAAGTGACCGGTATGAGCAGAGCCAGTAGGATATTCCTTGACGATTAATCTACCGGTTGTCTTACGAGCCAGATCAGCAACCTTTGCTGTAAACATATCTTTTGACATTTTATCAAGTTTGAATGTCAAAATTAGTATAGTTCCGAAAACAAGCAGAAAACGATCAAAACGGTTGAAGTTTCACTTTTTTAAAACAAGGAGTTTTAAATTTTTTTCAAAATCAGCAAAAGACTTCATTCTCATTGATTGTCTAGTTCTTCCTTCATCAGAAAAATCCCAATCATTTGCCATTTCTCTTACTTTATCTGCGTTCAACCATACTGCGTTAAACATAGGCACTAGTAATTTAGCAAGTGTTGTTTTTCCACTTCCTGGTATTCTGATTTGTCATCATAGTAATCTTCACGAATGGGCATGAACTGTAGAGTAATTGCTGGACCGCCGATCACTCGCCCTTTCTCCTGGGTTACAGGTCCGATAATGTGTGAATTACGGATGCCGGCCTTGTGCTTGAGTTCAGCGCTGAGCGTCGCACTGCCGATCTCCTTCAGTTGTTCAACCTTGGCACGTTCAGGTCGTTGAAAGCGGACAGGATGAATTTGGGTTTCCATAGGACTTAGCTCCAAAGACGATCGTGGGAGTCCAGAACATTCCAGCTGTCGGTCGATTCAAAAAAGCCGCTGAGTTCCGGAGTGGGAGGATTGAGGTGCGCCTGCACCACTTCTTCGTTTAATTCGATACCGAGGCCTGGGGCTTCTGGAACCCGAATGTGGCCATCTTCAACCAGAGCCTTGCCTTCAAAAGTCACCAGATCTTCCCACCAGGGCAGATCGACAGAGTGCATTTCCAAGGCGACGAAGTTCTCGGTTGCTGCAGCACAGTGGACGTTAGCCATCGCGACGATGGGAGAGCCGGCCTGGTGCAAGACCATCGGCACCCCATACTCCTGGGCCAGATCACCGATGCGCTTGGTCTCCAGAATTCCACCAGAAGTAGCCAGATCTGGATGAACGAAGGAGACACAATCTTCGTCGAGCAGGGTCTTGAATTCCTGTCGTAAATAGATGTCTTCTCCTGTACAGACCGGTGTCTCAACTGCGTCCTTGATGGCTTTCATCTGCTTGGGGAACTGCCATGGTAGCATGTCTTCATACCAGGCGAAGGTGAAGCGATCCAGCGCACGACCAAGCCGAATGCAGCTGTCGAGTCCAATGTGACCAAAGTGGTCAATGGCAATTGGGATGGTGTTACCCAGCTGATCACGAATCACCCGAGCATATTCGGCCAGGTGTTCAATCCCTTTCTGAGTAATTTGCGTAGCCGTGAAAGGATGCATCAGGTTGGGATTAGCGGCAACGGTTGGATCCTGAATCAAAGTGCCTTCGATGCCACGCAGTAGGTTGATGCCCACATCCATCTTGAGGAATTGGTAGCCCTTGTCGATGCGAGTCTGCATGCGAGCTGCCATCTTTTTGGGATCCTGTTCTGAAGGAGTATCCGCATAGACCTTGACTCGGTCACGATACTTCCCGCCAGCTAGCATGTAGGAGGGCACTCCATAGGCCTTGCCAGCGAGGTCCATCAGTGCCATCTCCGCACCACAGACCCCCCCTCCCTGTCGTCCATGAAAGCCAAACTGCTGGATTTTGCGGAAGACTCGCTCCACGTTGCAGGGGTTTTCTCCAAGTAATCTGCTCTTGAGCATCATTGCGTAACGAACGCTTGCGCCGTCTCGTACTTCCCCGAGCCCCGTGATGCCTTGATTGGTATAGATCCGCAGTAGCGGCCAACGCCAGTTGTCATGACCCACGATGGCAAAGCGGAGGTCTGTGATTTTCAGTTCAGAAGGCCGTGAGTGGGTTTGGATGCTCATATGTTTCCGATGAACAAGAAAAAGAGAATGGAAGTTTAGCTGACCATACCTCGTGCGTTGACAGGGACGGTGTCTTCCACCTGATCCTGCCGAATCAGGTTGACTTGATCAAAGAGGTTGGAGACCAGACAGACGTGGTTCGGGATGATCCGAACCTTCTCTCCAATGGCAGGCTTGTTGGCACAGGCTGAAAGATCGATCGTGCCGTGTTCTTCATTGAGGGTCGTGATGATCGCGTCTGGATATTCGACCAGGTGACCCATTCCCGGGGCATCACAACGATCTGAACCGAGGGACTTGGAGCCAGTATCGACCACAGCCCGATTCTCGGTGGGGCGACTGACCACGGTTGCCAGAACTGTCAGTGCACAGTCGTCCAGCGTGCCGAAACCATAGCTGGCCATCATGCGATCACAGTAGATGTAAGTCCCCGGCCGGTGCTCGGTCACGGCCTTGACTTCCGCAGCTTGGTAGTAGTTGGGAGTTCCTCCGCTGGAAATGACCTCTGGAGCCAAATGATTGTCTGTCAACAGCTTGCGAGCATCTTCCAGCCATTGATCAACTTCAGCCACACGATTTCGTGGGGGATAGGTCATCAAGCCAAGGAAGTGTAGTCCGGGTTGTTCTGCAATGAAGCGAGCTAGCTTCAACGCTTCCTCTGGCGTCTGGACCCCGCATCGCCCTGCTCCTGTGTCACATTCAACCAGTACTCGCAGTCGGTGCTTGGGATTCTGAAACTTGTTGGCGTAGCCTTGGGCCACGGTTTCATTATCAGTGACAACACTCACCCGGATGCTCTCGTGTAACTTGGCCAGTCGCTCCAGCTTGGCTTCTCCCACCAGATTGTAGGTGATCAGGATGTCCTGGATTCCCCCCGCTGCCATGCTCTCGGCTTCTCCCACTTTTTGACAAGTGATTCCACAGGCTCCGAATTCGACCTGCAAATTTGCGAAGCGATGGAGCTTGTGGGTTTTGATGTGGGGTCGCAGCGTCAGACCGTGGGCGTCCGCATAACCTTGAACGCGCAGTAGATTGGCAGAGACTTTTTCCAGATCGATCAACACGGCAGGGGTGTCGACATCACTCCAGTTGGGCATTGGAAATCCTGGCTGAGAGTTGTTGGAACAGGTCGAAGGCAGGGAGCACTGGACATTGCTTGGTGTTCTCTTGATCTCCTGTAAGCAGTAACATTGAAAAAGTTACAGGAGGCATTGACCCTACATTCTGATGGATGACTTGGAATCCGGAAGCTAGAGAAAAGACTCTGGATTTGCAAGCTTGGCAAGCACAGCCCTTTCAAAATAAATAGCAACTTGGTCCTCAGCGGTCAGTCAAAGAAGCCTGCATCTTCTGGAGCCAGATATTGCGCTGCCGCTTCTGGAATCAGGTCAACGCCCATGCCCGGTCGCTCAATCACGTCAATCATGGAGTTCTTTACGATGGGATTGGGCAGGCCCTCTACGATCTCGTACCACCAGGGATCGTGTCCTGTGGGGTATTCAAAGGCGATGAAGTTGGCGGGCAAGGTGGCACAGACTTGAATCAGCGCTGCCAGCCCCAGGACACCGTTGCCCGTCCCGTGGGGTGCCATCAGGATGCCGTGCAGGTAGGCATATTCGGCAATCCACTTCAACTCAGCGATTCCGCCCACATCTGCCGGATCGGGTCCGACGACATTGACTGCGTGTCTTTCGATCAGATCCTTGAAGTTCTGGCGTAGATAGATCTGTTCGCCTGTATGGATTGGGGTGGACGTGGAGTGGGTCAGGTCTCGATAGACATCAGCATTCACATAGGGAACGTAATCCCCTGTGAGCATATCCTCCAGCCACATCAGGTTGTAGGGTTCGACTGCTCGGGCAAAGCGTAGCGCATCTGCAGGCATCCATCCGGGACCACAGTCGAGGGCGAGTCCTACATCATTTCCAAGCACTTCTTTCATGGCAGCTACGCAATCGACTAGTAGTGCGAGCCCGCGTTCCGTCAACGCACCCTGATCCATTTGTCCGTGGAAGGGACTTTGCGCTGGCTGTCCATAGAAGAAACGATCGAGCTTCTTCATTGGCGAATGGAAGGCGATTCCCTGCTTGACGATATCAAAGCCCTCGGGAAGGGATTTCATCCACCGACAATTCTCTGCCATCGCCTCCGGAGTCCACTCTCCCATCGGTCGACGAATCGAACCATTGTAGGTGCGTACCTGATCCCGAACCTTACCACCGAGCAATTTATAGACAGGCACTCCTGCCGCTTTTCCCGCAATATCCCAGAGCGCATGCTCAATGATCGAGACTGGTGCACCATAGGGTTTGAATGAACCACGTTGTCGGATCTTGAGCATGCACCGCTCAACGTCAGTGGGATCTTCTCCAATCAGTGCTTCCCGAAACTGCAGGACCCATGGTTTGAGGTAGGGCTTGTATTGCTCGGCTTCTCCATAACCAGAAAGGCCCTCATCTGTGACAATCCGGACAACGGGATTTTTGCCAATCAGTGCGCACTTTAGATCCGTGATCTTCATTCCGCTCCTTTTCCCTGAATGCTTTTGGAAAGACGGCTAAAACAAGTTTTCTGGTGGCCTTCAACAAACAACAAAGACCTAAATATCGTCAGGATGGATCATCCCTTTTGTTAAGGATGAACCGAACGATTGAGACGCATTCGACCGTACGATGATTTTTGTGATCATTTCTAGACGAATTCATTGCTTTTTTCTATTAGCCATCTATTGATTTTTCAGCAATTGTCAGTTTCATCTTCAACTCAGAAAAAAACAATCATACTGATGCAGCATAAAATTTAGTAAAGAATCGAACCAAAAATCTTGCAAACGCAGCGGATAAAGAAAATGGTACGCAGATTCAAGAAGATGAGGAACAAAACCAAGGTTTGGATTCTTGTCAATTTTTGGGGAACCACATGAACACGCAGTCAGCTCGTCGCTCCTCCGCCTTCCTCACGGTGGATCTGGAGCAAGATGGCAAACAGTTTGGGCACATCAACATCCCACAGTCACCGAACAACGACGCCTGGGGAGTTCAGCAGGTACCGATTGCCGTGATTAAAAATGGTAGTGGCCCTACCTTGATCCTGACTGGAGGCAATCACGGAGACGAGTACGAAGGTCCTGTCACCATCTCGGAGCTGGCGAGAGATCTGGATCCCGCCCGTATTTCAGGCAGATTGATCCTGATCCCAACCCTGAACAACTCTGCGACACAGGCAGGACAACGAGTTTCGCCCCTGGATGGACTGAACCTGAATCGCACCTTTCCCGGCGATCCCTATGGATCCATCACCGAGCAGATCTCTTTCTATCTGAACGATCACCTCTTCCCTGTCGCAGATGCTTACGCAGACCTCCACTCTGGGGGAAGTTCTCTGCATCTGCTGCCCAGTGCGATTGTTGAACCGGCGCTGGAGAAAGAGCACATGGAGCGCAATATTGCGTTGGCCAAGGCCTTTGCTGCTCCTTACACAGTCGTGATCGATAATCTTGGAGATCCGAGGACTGCCGGTGCTGCCGCAGTCCGAGCTGGACTGACCACGGTCGGTACCGAGATGGCCGGTGGAGGAATTGTACGCAGCGATGCGCTCTCCATCTGCAAGCGTGGAGTGCAGAACCTGATGAGTCATCTGGGGCTTGTTCCAGCGAATCATCAGGCATCGACGGTTGTAGAGGAGAAGATGTTGAAGCTGCCCGGTGCCAAGGGCTTTGTCTTTGCGCCGATGGAAGGTGTGTTTGAACCCTTTCATGAGCTGGGACAGAAAGTCTCTGTGGGTCAGGAAGCAGGACTGGTACACAGCTTGGTCAATCCTTTTGAACCTCCAAGGGTGATGCGCTACGAAACTGACGGGATTCTCTACGGGCTACGAATGATTGGAAAAGTGGTGAAGGGCAATTGCTGTGCGGTGATTGCCGTGGAATTTGAAGGTTAATTTCAAGCGAGAAAACGAATGACAGGCAAAGTAGATCTCCTCCTCAAAGGGGGACGAGTGATGGACCCCAGTGTGGGCTTGGATGCACACAAGGATGTTGCTTTCACAGATGGCAAGATTTCTGCGATTCTGGACAGCAACAGTCCGGTTGAAGCCAAGGAGGTTCAGGATGTTTCGGGCTGCATCGTGTGTCCAGGGTTGATCGATCTCCACACTCATGTCTACTGGGGTGGTACGGGTCTTGGGGTAAACGCCGAGGACATTGCGGGGCGCAGCGCTACGACCACCTTCATTGATGCGGGCAGTGCTGGGGCTGGTAACTTTGGTGGACTGAAGCACTTCATCGCTGACAACACCGATCTGCGGATTCTCGGATTCATCAACATCTCCTTTGCAGGCATCTGCGGCTTCAGTAAGAAGAAAGCGAATCTCTTCCCAGAGTGCGAAGACATCCGCTTACTAGATACCGACGAGTGCCTGGAGGCGATTGAGAAGTACCGGGATAGTATCGTTGGGATCAAGGTGCGGATTGGACGCTACGCAAGCGGTAGCGCAGGCATGACGCCACTCCAAATCGCTCGTGAGGTTGGTGAAGAGACAGGTCTGCCGTTGATGACCCACGTAGATTTTCCACCGCCGGATCGGGATGATGTACTGAATTACCTGCGCCCTGGAGACGTGCTAACTCACTGTTTCCGACCCTTCCCCAATGCACCTCTCTATGGCAATGGCAGTATTCGGGAAGCCGTCACTCGCGCCCGAGAACGTGGGATCATCTTTGACTTGGGTCATGGTGGAGGTTCACTCTCCTTCCAGGTCAGCCGAAAGATGCTGGAGCAGGATTTTCTCCCAGACACGATCAGCAGCGACGTACACCTGATGAGTGTCGACGGTCCTGCCTTTGACATCTTGGTCACGATGTCCAAGTTTCTCTGCCTGGGTATGCCTTTGATGGACGTGATTCGGGCGTCCACCACTCGTCCTGCGGAAGCGATTCAACGACCGGATCTGGGCAACTTGCAGGTGGGGAGTCCCGGGGATGCAGCGGTGCTGAGGATTGAGGAAGGACGCTTTGAGTACTATGACGTCAAGAAGGAACTGTTGCTGGGTGACAAGCGCATGATCGCAGAAAAAATGGTGGTCAAAGGAAAAATCTGGAGATAACCAAGGAGTCGAGGATGGAGAAAGGTTTTTTTGTCTATGCTTGGGATTTGGCAGAGGAAGGCCCTCAAGCAGCACTGGAGAAGATCCAAGGACTTGGGGCCAATACGGTCTGCCTGGCTTCCAGCTATCACGCCGGTAAGTTTACCCGTCCCCGGGCCAAGCAGAAAATCTACTTTCCTGTGGATGGGACGGTCTATTTTGAACCGAATCGGCAACTCTACAGAAGTATTCAGCCCAAGCGGAATCCGGTCTTGGATCAGTATGATTTCTTCAGAGATTGGTCGAAGTACAACAAGGATTTGCGACTCAAGGCCTGGACCGTCTGCACTCATAACAGTCCGCAGGGATTGGAGCATCCGGAACTTTGTGTCAGGAATGCTTTTGGGGATCCCTACATTTACAATCTCTGCCCAGCCAATGACGAAGTGCAGCACTATGTGCGGGCGCTGTGTCAGGACTTGGCATCGATCGAGAGTGTGGAGTGCATTACCCTAGAGACTCCGGGGTACCTACCTTTCTGGCATGGCTATCACCATGAGTTTGGTTTTGTTCCCCTGGATTTTCAGGCACAGGCCCTGTTGGCGCTTTGCTTCTCAGCGGATACCAAGCGCAAGGCGAGTTCCTTTGGGGTGAATGCTGACAAGCTGCAGGAGTGGGTCGTGGGGCGTCTGAATCAGTTCTTTGCTGCGGGGGTCTACCCGAAGGACTCGATGGCGATGCACTGGTTCCTTGCAGACTTGATCCAGGAGCCTGATCTGATGGCCTACCTCCGAGCTCAGGAGCAGATTGTTTCTGAGTTGATCAAGTCGGTTCGGGACGTGCTGCCCAAGCATGTACGCCTGAACCTGATCCCCACAGTACAACGCCCCACAGCAGGTTGCTGGGTGGAGGGAACTGGATTGACGAAACTATCAGAACTCTTTGATGGGGTTGATTCCTGTGCGTATCAGAATGGGGCCGACGAAATCTTCATGGACTCCTGGGATGTGCGACGACGTGTGGGCGATGAGATTCCCCTGAGCTTCATCTTGCGACCGGCGCCCCCCGATTTGGATAGCAAGGCCCAACTACTCAGCGCAGTCGAGCAACTCAAGACGCTTCAACCGTGTGGGATCAGCTTCTACAATTATGGTTTTCTACCAGAACCCAACCTGCTCTGGGCTCAGGAAGCCTTTGCCTTGTTGGATTGATTCAGCCCAATGAAATATTGATTCACCTGTCGACAAGAAAGGGAAGGTATGCAGCGCTATGCAGGAAAGAACGTGCTTATCAGTGGAGGAGGTTCTGGGATTGGCCATGCCATCTGTCTGAGGTTGGCCGCTGAAGGAGCCAACATCATTCTGATTGACAAGGATCTCAAGGGAGGTCAGGCCGTTGAGCAAGAGCTGAAGCTACAGAACACCAAGGCGCTCTTCATTCGAGCTGACATCACCAGCGAAGCTGACGTTGAGAAGGTTCACAAAGAAGCGACCCTGTTCTTTGGTACCATTGATGTGCTGGTCAATAATGCAGGAGCAGCCTTTGCTGAAAACTACGCAATGACTACGCTGGAAAACTGGAACCAAGATATTGCCCTGAATCTGACCGGCCATTACATGTTGACCCGTCTCTTCCTGCCAGATATGGAAGCCCAGGGCAAAGGTGCGATTACCAACATTTCTTCGGTCAATGGTGCCCAGTCTTTCGGGAACCCTGCTTACAGCGCAGCCAAGGCCGGGGTGATTTCTTTCACACAGACCCTGGCAATTGAATATGGTCCAAAAGGCATTCGCGCCAATGTGGTGCTGCCAGGCACCATTGAAACACCGGTCTGGCAGGCTCGTAAGGATTCGCGACCAGAGGTTTTTGAGTTGGTTAAGGGCTGGTATCCGGTTGGTCGAGTTGGTCGACCCGAAGATATCGCTGCTGCGGTCGCTTTCCTCAGTGCGGATGAAGCGAGCTTCGTCAACGGGGCTTCCTTGAATGTCGATGGAGGTTTGACTGCTGGGAATTTCCGGATGATCAAGGACATCACTGGAGAGTAGCAGCGACGACTCCTGATGGACCTAAGACGTGAGTGTGAGGAGCATCAATTAGAAGAAGGATATTTATGAATCTAAATAATCTAAGTGTTCTCGATAATTCAAAATCTAGATCCATCAGTCCGGAAAACTTTACCGGTGGGAAGGGCCAGGGTGGACGAGCCACCACGGGGACAGGTGAGGACTGCGCGAGAGATCTGGGCCCAGGCTGGAAAATCTCTCCTTCCGTCAGAATCCAAGGTGGGCAGACCTTTGAGTTGGCTGTGATTGAGGGTCCGGGCACGATCGAGCAAATCTGGATGACCCCCACGGGCAACTGGCGCTTCAGCATCCTACGTTTTTATTGGGATGATCAAGAGTATCCAGCTGTGGAGTGTCCAGTAGGGGACTTCTTCGCTTGTGGCTGGGGTAAGTTTGCGCCGGTTTCCTCACTGGCAGTTTGTGTGAATCCAGGGAGCGCTTTCAACTGCTATTGGCCAATGCCTTTTGCCAAGCGTTGCCGGATCACGCTGGAAAACATTGGTGACGAGGAGATGACGCTGTACTATCAGATCAACTACTCGCTCGGTGAGATCAGTCCACAGGCTGGATACTTCCATGCACAGTTTCGCCGGGTCAATCCGTTGCCCTACAAAACCGACTACACGATTCTGGATGGTGTGCAGGGAAAGGGACGCTATGTAGGTACTTATATGGCCTGGGGAGTCAACAACTCGGGCTGGTGGGGTGAAGGCGAGATCAAATTTTTTATTGATGGAGACGAGGAGTTTCCAACAATCTGTGGAACAGGGACCGAGGACTACTTCTGTGGTTCCTATAATTTTGAAAACAAGGCAACGAAGCAGTACGAAGAGTTTTCCACCGCTTATGCTGGCCTACCTCAAATCCTGCGTCCGGATGGAGTGTATCGTTCTCAAACCCGTTTTGGCATGTACCGCTGGCACATCACGGATCCCATTCGTTTTGAGCAGGATCTACGCGTAACCATACAGGCTCTTGGTTGGCGCAATGATCGGCGCTACCTACCGCTGCAGGATGACATTGCCTCAGTTGCCTACTGGTATCAAACTTTGCCAAGTGAGCCATTTCCTGATCTGCCCGACAAAGATTATTTGGAGATCATATAATTAGGTGCGTCTCAGTATTTCTATTTGCTACAGATCATAGAAGACAAACCGAGTACTCTTTAAACTATGCCTAATAGTTGGTATTATTGCTGGACACTAGTGACATTGATCAAAGTGCGTTTTAGGTAAAACCAAGTGATCAAAGCTCCACTTGCTGTTGTGAGAAAAATTCCCGCCCAGATGCCATTCAAACCGTAACCTAGCAAATCTGAGAAGAGCCAAAAGAAGATGACAGGTGCAACAATGAGCCTGTAGATACTGAGTATCATGCCAAACATCGGCTTCTTGAGACCCTGCAAGACGGAGGTTCCTAGAAAAATGGTGGTGTATGCCGTGAGTAATACCGCCTCAACTCGCAGCAGAGTTGGGCCTACTTCGATAATCTCCTCACTGTCAGTAAACAGTTTCAGCAAAAATTCTGGAAAGCAGAACAGGAAAATTCCTCCGAAAGCTGTCAGCAGTAATGAATAGTTGAAGCAAGTTCTCCAGGTCTGATTGACTCGTTCCAGGTTATTGGCCCCAAAGTTAAATCCGGTTAGTGACAAGGCTGCCGTGTTCAGACCTATAGATGGTAAAAGCATTACCTGAACAATTCTGGTAGAAACCCCATAAGCTGCCACTGAAGTTTTCCCAAAATCAGAAATAAAATGTAAAATCACATAAAAATTTAATGAGATAAATAAGATACTTAAACTGGCTGGAAATCCCTGCTTAACCAAATCAACAATAAGTTTTACTTGTAGAGAAAACTTTCGAGTACTTAGATTTCCTCCCAATTTAGATGAGAGTAGCTTTACAGATAAATAAGTGACCACCCCCAGTTCAATGAGGACTGTTGAAATCGCAATTCCTTCCAATCCAAGAGCAGGAAAAGGACCCCAGCCAAACAAAAATAGTGGATCCAGTATTACATTGGCAAAAAATCCACAGATTAAGGCGTTCCGATACGACTTTGTGTCGCCCTGAGCATTGAGTCCACTGTTGATCACGAATGCAAAGATGAACGCTCCACTGCCGTATATCAGCCAGTTCATGTAGTCCAGAGAAAGCTCAAGATACTCTCCACTGGCTCCCATTCCACGATACAAAAATGGGGTAACGACCAGCCCAAGAGCAACGACCACTGTGGAAACCACGAATGCTAGTGAAAGTGCTTGAGCCATCAAACGACTGGCTTGGTCATCGTCCTCTGCTCCCAGTGCGTTAGAGATGAGCGCGCTGGCTCCCTGCCCCAAACCAATGCCCACTGCCAATAATCCAATAAATGGGATGAGTGACAAAGAGAGCGCTGCGAGAGCTTCTGGGGATAATTGACCCGCCCAAAAAGTATCCACAACATTGTACATGGTATTGAAGAACATCCCCACGCTTGCTGGGATCGCAATTTGGCGAACTAGTTTGGGAATCGAGTCGTTACCTAGATCCATTGAGATTTTAATTTTTTATGAGTTTGATAAGAATTCAGCAATTACGATAAAGAAACTTTTCGTTCCTCTCTACACAAAGAAACCCTATTTGTTCAATGAATTTAGTCAATTCGAACAACTAAAGGCATGTATATGCGTAACTGGTTGAGCCAAGCAGAATCAGGATTTGAAAATTGGGGCCGATGGGTGATCCGTAGACCTTGGTGGGTACTAGGAGCTTTTGTCCTGATCTTTGGCGTGCTGCTGACTCAACTGCCCAAACTGCAAATGGA
>CAJXNF010000045.1 GCA_913056375.1 uncultured Pseudomonadota bacterium
TGCCGATGTTTCCCTTTCTGACGTTATGATTGCTCGTAACAAGTCCAGTGTTGCCTTCGACGCCACTGTTCAAATCCGTAACAAGCTCGTTGAGTCCTACAAGGATCTCATGAACATGCCACTGTAATTTAGGTAATAAGTGTGGCAGAAAAGTCTACAGATTTAACCGTCACTGATGGCGGCGCTGATGGTGCACTGATTGCTGGCTCAGATCTGGATGTGGAAAGCCAAAACCCAGATCTTGAAGAGCGCAGTGCGTCAAAATTCGATATGGCAGTGGGCGACCTCGATTTACTTCGTCAGGTTGTATTAGTGCTGTCTATCTCTATCTGTGTTGCGTTGATCGTGATGCTGTTCTTCTGGGTGAAAGAGCCGGAAATGTTTCCCTTGCTGAAATTTCCGTAGTCCTTCGTGATAAGCTAGGGGTTCACCTCAGCATTGACGAAACAAGCTTGGTACCAGTTAGCGAGATGATCGAGACCTTCTCAGGTAAGAGATTGGCTACGAATTCCCCTGTAGTGGGCACCGATGTTTTCACGCAAACAAGTGGAATTCACGCCGATGGCGACAGAAAAGGAGGACTCTATCACAATCCTATTCAGCCAGAGCGTTTTGGTAGGATTCGAAGTTATGCACTGGGAAAAATGAGTGGCAAAGCGTCTCTTGTAAAAAATCTGGAGATTCTGGGTCTGCAGCTTTCTGAGGAAAATCTGAGAAAAGTACTCGAAAGAATCGTCCAGTTGGGGGACTCAAAGAAAAATCTGACTCCAGCAGATTTGCCCTTCATTGTTACGGATGTCTTGGATGACAACGTCAATCAACGCTTGCGTTTGGAGGGTTGCAGCATCCAGAGTGGTTTGAATCTTAAGTCCACAGCTTCCGTCTGCTTGAGTTGGGACGAGAAGGAATACACCGAAGCTGGTTCAGGTATTGGTGGATACGATGCTTTTATGAATGCGGTCAAGAAGATCCTCAAACGCCGTCAAATAATTTGTCCTGACTTGGTGGACTATGAAATCCGGATTCCCCGAAGTGGAAAAACTGATGCCTTGACCGAGGCTGTGATCACCTGGAAAATGGGCGAACGTCGACTCCAAACGATTGGTGTGGATGGCGATCAAGTGATGGCAGCGGTTAATGCGACTCTAAAAATGCTCAATTTGCTGATGCTACAGAATCAAGTTCAGGCTGAATCAGCAGCCTGACTTTTTGCAAGTGACCCCCAGGATTATTGAATCTCCTTGCCCGGAGAATGCTGATTACCAGAATACGCTATTTGTTCCCATCACTGGAAATCCGGCAGGCTATCACCACCTTGTATTGGCTGAGCTAGCTTTAAGGCAACGACCTGAATTATCCAGGGTCGTTTACCTCCTCTCTAATGGTCATCATCCTGATCCTTTCAAAAGATCAGTAACCCTCCCCAAAGATATCCGTCTCCAACTGATGCAAGACTTGCTTGCAAGTCTACTTCAAAGTTATGGAAATCGACTCAATGTCATTGCGGATCATGTTGGAGAAATTCTTCGTCTTCGCCAAGTCGAGTTATTCGTTTCAAGCAGTGAATTTAAGAGGGATCACCAGGTAAGACTTTTGGATAATGTCAAAAATATCTGGACAGCTCTCGGGTCTGATAGCGATTACAAAAGTCAGCGGATTCAGGTGTTGGTCGGTAGTGACTTGATCAACAGAATGCGGGATCCCCAAATATTTTCAGAAGCAGATTTGCAAGAGATGTCAAACTTGGCGGAACTGTTGGTAGTACCTAGGCCGGGGGAGCGAATTGTGGATACTTTTGCAGAGGGTCTGTCCCTGAAACAGAAAATTCTAGATCCTGATCTTCTGCCCATAGCACTTCAAAGCTATCTAAATCTTTCCTCAACGATAATTCGTCGAGCTTTATCCTGCGGACAGCAACTGCCCGCTTATCTGCCTGACAAGGCAATTGAGCATCTTGAGGAGCATCTTGGGGGTAGCGTCTCAAAGAAAATTGCTGAAGTCAGTGAGTGGGAAGTCAAAATTCAGGAACTAGAGAGAGATCTCCTAGAAATCAGTCGAAAGGTCTCTCGTCAGCTATTTGAGAGAAAAAATCCTCCGAAGATCTATTTTCTGGAAACAAGCGCTGGTGGACGGATAGCAGGGTCCTTGATTGGGCTACCTGGCTCGTCCAAATTCGTTCTTGGCTCTCAGGTCGCTTATGCCAATTCTATCAAGGAGCAATTGATTGGGAGATTTTTGGGGCACCATGAATCAAGCCTGTCAGAGGAATTGACAAAGGAGATGGCTTTGGCTGCAATGAGAAATACTGAAGCAAACATGGTGCTCGCTGAAAACGGGATGGCAGGTCCTCCTGATGGAACCTTGCGTAGCAACAAGAATGGTGTCTGCCACCTGGTGCTTGTCAAAAAATCAGAAATGACAGAGCAGCCATATGAGACAATTCATGAGGTAGTGCAGGAAAATCCATTCTTCACCAAACAGGAACACCAAATTCGTTTTGCGATCTCTGCTCTTGAACTGCTTTCTAGACAACTTGTTCTGTATCATCCCTCAATAAGCCATTGAACTACCAACTCCCATCGACTGACAAGAAAGCCAAATACGTTAGCCGTAAATTCAATGAAATTGCGTTGAAGTATGACCGGTTTAATGACCTCATTACCTTTGGAATGCACCGTTATTGGAAGCGTTTTGTTGCTCGTCAGACAGGACTTCGGGAAGGAGAACGTTGCCTGGATCTCTGTTGTGGAACTGGAGACATTGCTAGATCTGTCATCAAGCAGCATCCTGATGCAGTAGTGACAGGGGTTGATTTTGCTGGATCCATGTTGGGAATCGCTGCAGATCGGACAAAAGCTGACTCAGTCCAATGGATCCAAGGGGACGCCCTTCGCCTTCCTTTTCCGGATGAATGGTTTGCTGCGGTGACGATTGGTTATGGACTGCGTAACCTTGATGATCTCACGAAGGGACTCTTGGAGATAAGGCGCATCTTGCAACCAGGGGGGGTCTTGGTTAGTCTGGATGTGGGAAAAGTACGGTTGCCATTGATAGATGTTTTGAGCCGTTTCTACTTCTTCAAAGTTGTCCCAAAGATTGGTGAATGGCTAATGCCTGATCAGGAAATGTTCACCTATCTTCCGCAGTCTTCTTTGAAGTATCCCGATCAAGAAACGCTGAAGCGCAAACTGCTTGAAGTCGGTTTTCAACAGGCTGACTACTACGATTTTGTATTTGGTGCCTCGACAATTCATGTCGCTTACAAAACCTCTGCTCCCTGAAGGAAGCAATCATGGAATCATTGGAACAACAATTTACGTCTGTTCTGGCTGAAATCGAAGTTGACGGAAGACCTCTCACTGAAACAGAGATTGTGCATAGCTGTGTGGTCAACAACGACTTCGCCAAATTCACGATTGTTCTGCCTTTAGAGTCGAGGTTGCGTCAAATACTCCCAACGCAGATTGAGGAGAATATTAGAAACTTACCAAGTATTTCGCGTGTGGCGGTTGAAGTCTTGGAAAAGGCTCCCATTGATGATGAATCAGAAGAAAATAAAGCTTCGATACCCGAATCAGATAACAGCAGACGGGCTCGACAACCTCAAAGAACCGCTTATCTTCAAAATTATGATGCGGTGTTAGCCGTTGCTAGTGGCAAGGGTGGGGTCGGAAAATCGACAGTATCTCTAAATTTAGCACTAGCCCTTCAGCAAAAAGGATTTAGTGTAAGTTTTTTTGACGCAGATATTTATGGTCCAAGTTTCCCAATTATGACGGGTCTACGGGGAGTGAAACCAGAACTACGGGAAGAAAACCTAATGCCGCTGGAGGTGATGGGTTTACATGCGATGTCGATTGGTAATCTGATTGATGATGAGGCTGCAATGGTCTGGAGAGGGCCGATGGTTCATCAGGCAGTAGAACAACTCTTGCGAGATACAGCCTGGCCAGGTGGTGATATAATGATTATCGACATGCCTCCAGGAACTGGGGATGTTCAACTCAGCATCTCACAGCTCTGTGAGTTGGCCGGTGCAGTTGTTGTTTCGACTCCACAAGACATGGCCTTGGTGGATGCTTACAAAGCAATCACTATGTTTTCCAAGGTCGATATTCCCATCGTGGGCATTGTTGAAAATATGAGCTACTTTGCTTGCCCTCATTGCGGTGAAAAAACCGCGATCTTCAGCCAACATGGCGCTGAAGAAGCTTGCCGCAAATACGAAGTGCCTTTTCTTGGTGCCATTCCTTTGGAACTAGCCGTTCGTGAAGGAGGTGATCTGGGTAAGCCTCTTATGAACCAAGCCCCATCTGATAGCCCTGCTGCAGAAGCCTTCCGTTTAATCGCTGATAACGTGATCTCTTCCCTCGACGACCTCTACTGAATCAAGAATGAGCAATTATGCTGCTGCATTTGCGGATTCAGAATTTAGCGACAATTGAGAATCTAGAAATCGATTTTTTTGATGGTTTTTCCATCATGACGGGAGAAACCGGTGCAGGAAAATCGATCATGATTGATGGTCTTCAATTACTTTTGGGGGATCGTGCTGATTTTGGTTTGATTCGACCAGGTTCATCACAAGCACTAGTGGAGGGAGCCTTTGATATTTCAAAACAAACTGAATTGAAGCGATTGCTTAGTGAATCGGATATACCTCATGAAAATGAATTATTGATCCGCCGAGTGCTCAACACTAATAACCGCCAGAAACGCTTTCTCAACGACACCTCTGTAACTCAGGGTTTGTTGGCAGAAGTTGGGCGAGGACTTGTTCATATCCACGGCCAACACGATAACCAAGCACTTCTTGATTCCTCCCGTCATTTAGATTTTTTGGATGCCTTTGGCAATCTATTCCCAACAAGAGATGCACTCCGTGAAGTTCATAAAAAATGGACTAAGAAGCGACGTGAGCAGGAAGAGTGGCAGGAAAGTTTAGCAAACCGTACGGATCGACAGATGCTTCTGGAGGCCCAGTTTCAAGAGCTTTCCAGTCTCAACCTGGAACCGCAAGAGATGGATGACCTTGAGACAGAGTCCAAAATGCTTGCTCATGCAGAACAACTTCTCAACCTCTATGGAGGAATGCAGACCATTCTTTATGAAGAGGATGGATCTATCGTGGAGGTACTGAGTAGTTTGAAAAGGCAGTTGCAAGATGCTGAAAGAATGGACCCTGGTTGCACGGCACTTTTAGAGAATCTTGATCAGTCACTTCTTCAGTTGGATGAATTGAGCCAGTCATTAAGACACAGACAGGACCGAATTGAAGACAACCCTGAACGCCTGGCTTGGGTCAATGATCGCCTAAGCCTACTTCAATCAATGCAGCGCAAGTATCGGGTAACCAACACTACACAACTGATTGAACTGTGTGAACGACATCAAACGGAGCTACAAGGTCTCCAAAATCTGGAAGAAGATGCATCGGCTCTAGAGCAGGAAATTTACGAATTAGTCAAAACCCTTCAAGAACATTCCACCAATCTTTCTTCAGAAAGAAAAAAGGCAGCTAAAAAACTTGATGAATCGATCAGTAAGGAATTAAGAGAACTGGGGATGATTCGGGCAAGATTCGAAACATCTTTTGAAAAAAAATATGATGATTCATTTAGTTCAAATGGTGCCGATCGGGTTGAATTCATGCTCTCTGTAAATCCCGGACAGCCACTGCGCCCTCTCGTTAAGATTGCTTCTGGGGGCGAATTGTCCAGAGTGATGTTGGCAATTCAGACCATCCTAACCACAGACACCGTGGAAACTCTGATCTTTGATGAAGTCGACACAGGAATAAGTGGTAGTGTTGCAGAGACAGTCGGAAGGAAGTTGGCACATCTTGGAAAACGTCAACAGACGCTTTGTATTACTCATCTTCCGCAAATTGCAGCATTCGCTGAACATCATTATGCAGTGACTAAATCTACAGAAAATGATCAGACCTACACTTTCATTGAAGATCTGGACAAGCAACAGGCGATCATAGAAATCGCTAGACTCCTTGATGGATCAGAGATCACAAATCAGGCATTAAAATTGGCGCGTGAGATGAGAAAGCGATCCCATTCAACAACTGCGACCTAAGCTCCCTATAATCTTCCTCAAAAATGTCATTTTTTCGAAGCCGCAAAGTAGCGCCAGTTACATCTGATTTTCTGCTCGAATGTAAAGATCTCGTTAGGCACTACGGTCAGATTAAGCCAGTGGATGGAGTGAGTCTGAATCTAAGACCTCATGAGTTGCTTTCGATACTTGGGCCCTCTGGCTGTGGGAAATCCACCCTCCTGAACTTGATTGCAGGCTTGGATGAGCCGCAAGCTGGGGAGATTTTTATTGGTGGAGAAGAAATGAGTAGTGTTCACCACATAGTAGCCCCTGAGTTAAGGCGTGTAGGCATGGTCTTCCAAGATATTGCCCTCTTTCCTCACCTGAATGTGTTCAAAAATGTGGCTTACGGCCTCAATGGTTCGAAGGACGAAAAACGTTCACGTGTGGAGGAAATGCTGAAACTTGTGGAATTATCTGGCTCTGAAAAGAAAATGCCACACGAACTTTCAGGTGGAGAACAACAACGAATCGCGATAGCCAGAGCCCTTGCGCCTGCACCAAGATTGTTGTTGTTGGATGAACCCTTCAACAGTCTGGATTACCGACTAAGAGTTCAGATTCGGCAGGACATTCGAGATATTCTTCGTGAGGCCAAGGTGAGTGCAATTCTAGTCACTCATGATCAAACAGAGGCCTACACATTTGCAGATCGGATGATTTTGCTCTCTCAAGGTAAAGTTGTTCAGAACGGAAGCCCAGAAGAGGTTTACCATGAACCAGCGACGGCGTGGGTTGCTTCCTTCGTAGGTGAAGCGAATCTGGTACCCCTAGAGCTTGTTGGATCAGCGATTGGGCTGGAAAATATCTATCAACTGCCAAAAATTCGTGATCGATTATGGATGTCTCGACTAGAAGATATCAAAATCAATAGAGTCCCTGAAACTACTTTCCATGCAGGTTGGATTCAGGAAATTTCGTTTCGTGGTGATCACAAAATTCTGCATGTCTGCCATGAGAATGGCTTGGTTCTTCGAGTCAGTGTTCCATCCAGAGAGAGTTGGCTCTTGGGAGACACAGTTCAGCTAAAACCCCAACACAGCAGAACCTATCCTGCCTGATCCACAGTTGGAACACCCATCAATCCTACGCTTTTGATCAAAGCTTTAACCTCGTCCCCTTTTTTCAACTGAAGTACATCACAGGATTTTCTTGTGATTCTAGCTAACAAATCATCACCATGGGCTTGCTTCCCTAGCCTTAGAAATACATTAGCTTGTTGCTGCCCAAAAGGTTGAATGTCGACGACGACGGCTGAGAGAACATTCAAGAAGCTAGCATCTCCATCTTGCCATGATTTGGCGATTCCCACTTCTTTTGCCAAAATTCTTAAACGATGACGGCTTCCAACCACTCCTAAATTCTGGGAGAGAGTCAGAGATCCACCATTAACTGCTATTTTTGAAAGACAATACTTTGAATCAAAATCTTGCATAGATCCCTCAAGAATCACGGCTGCTTCAGGTAACCTGGCCAATGGTAGTTGTGGATTAGCCAGTAATCCCGAAATACTGCCTTGGGCAATGACATGACCTTTCTCAAGCAGAATCATCCAATCTGCGAGTTGTTCGATCTCTTGCAAATCGTGGCTTACATAAACAATGGGGACTTTTAGATCGAGATGCAGCCTTTGAAGGTAAGGCAGAATCTCCATTCTGCTGAAGCGATCCAGTGCGGAGAGTGGTTCATCCATCAAGAGAATTTCTGGAGCAGAGAGCAACGCTCGCCCAATGGCAACACGTTGCTTTTCTCCACCCGAAAGCCTGCTAGGTTCACGGTCAAGTAAAGCCTCCAAGCCTAACATTTCCGTTATCTCCTCCCATAGTTTGGTCTTCTGAGTGTTTTGAATTCGCTTCAACCCATACTCGAGGTTCCTTCGAACGGAAAGATGAGGAAAAAGATTCGCATCCTGAAAGACATAGCCAATTGGGCGGCGATGTGTTGGCAAAAAATTAGAAGAATCCTGCCAACTTTTTCCATCAACAACTAGGTTGCCCTCTAACTGAGTTAAACCTGCAATGCAGCGTAAGATAGTTGTTTTGCCACAGCCGGAAGGACCAAATAATGCGGTAATTCCTGTTTGTGGAAGAGTGAAGGAGACATCCACCTCAAAATTTCCCAATCTTCCTTTGAACTCGGCTTCAAATCTACTCATTATCTTTTTGCTCGCCAATGACGTTCGATAAGAGTTGTTGCCAAGATCACGCAGAAAGAAAATCCAATCATACCTCCAGCCAGAACATGGGCCTTTTCCCACTGAAGAGATTCAACGTAATCATAAATCGCAACGGAGAGTACCTTCGTCTCCCCTGGAATATTTCCACCTAACATCAAAATCACACCAAACTCACCTACGGTGTGAGCAAAACCCAAGACCGATCCGGTTAGTATGCCAGGTCTTGCGAGGGGCAGGGCAATAGAAAAAAAGACATCGAATGGGCTAGCCCGCAGGCTAGCTGCAGCTTCCAATGAATTTTCTCCAATAGCTTCAAAGGAGTTTCGAATGGGCTGGACGACAAAAGGTAATGAATAGATGACTGATCCAACGACCAATCCCTTGAAGGAAAAAGGGAAAGGTGAACCAAAAACTTCCGATAACCAGCTACCAAATTTTCCCTGTGGGCTAAGCAGCAGAAGCAGATAGAAGCCGAGGACTGTGGGGGGAAGAACAAGCGGCAGGGCGACTAAAGTTCCAATAATTTCTTTAATAAATGACTTTGAACGGGAAAGCCACCAAGCGATTGGAGTCCCGAGAATCAGTAAAAGGAGTGTGGTGACAAAGGCCAATTTAAGGGTGAGTTTGGTAGCCTCCCACATCTCAGCATCAAACCACTCATTCAAGGGAAAATCTCATTCCAAGTCGTAACCATAAGACTGAATTATTTCTCTTGCAGGATCGCTTTTCAGAAATTCTAAGAATTCTCTGGCAGCTTTTTTATCCAGACCTTTCTGCAAGAGCACCGCATCTTGTTGGATTGGGCTGTGTAAATCTGCTGGAATGGTCGAATACAGATCTGGTTCAATATTGATCACCTGAGACCTTGAGACCACGCCTAATTCTGCATTGCCAGTGCTTACAAACTGAAAAGTTTGTGCAATGTTATCTCCTTGGATAATGCTTGTGCGCAGATTTTCGAAGATCCCTAGGTTTTGGAGGACCTCAATTGCTGCTCGACCATATGGTGCTGTCTTCGGATTTGCGATCGCCAGTCGGGTGAATCCATTCGATTTTAAAACTTCCACTGGTTGTTGATCCGATCTCTCTCTTGGACAGTAGAGCACAATCCGTCCAAGGGCATAAGTGAATTGGCTTCCTTTCTCTGCAAAACCTTCTGAAACTAATCTCAGTGGACGTTCTTGGTCAGCCGCAAGGAATACTTGAAAAGGAGCCCCATGGATGATTTGAGCGTATAATTTTCCGGTTGAGCCGAAGCTCAGACGCACATTATGAGTGGTGATCTTGGAGAATTCCTGACTCAATTCTTTTGCTGGGGCGACAAAGTTGGATGCTACTGCGACAAGTAGTTCCTCAGCATTTGCGATGTGTATATTAAAGGAGAGAAGTAAGAGCAGAAACTGAATTTTTTTTAGCAACGTTTTGCTTATTTTGAATCAGGCTTTGGAGATACTTGCTTAAAAAATTGAATGAGATTTTTGGACTCAGTGAATGCTTTTCTGATGATAATGTCAGGGGATTAAAATGAGAACATATCAATTTTTAGGATTTAGCAAGCTCAGTCAGTTGTTCCTTGAGAATGCAATATTCCAAATTGTCTAATTGATATTCTAGGAATGGTCTTCGCCATGGAGTTGTGGCGTCTGAATCTTTTTCTGTGATTAAATTCTGGAGATTGCTCTCTAGCTTATTCATCTCACTTTGGATGCGTTCTAGAGTATCCACGATTTTGACATGTTGTCTCAGAAACACAGAAAGTTTTTTTATATCTTGTTGAATGCCCTCTTGACTTCGCTTGTTTTCAAGAGTGAATGCGCGTTTCAGCATGGAAGTAGCTTTCTCGGCAATGCTCTCCTCTTTGCTATAGCAGTTCATAAGATTGAGTAGTTGCAGATGAGTTTTTCTCTTGGGATCAATTGGTTTTGTCAATTCCTGAATCAATGATTCTTTCTGGCGGATTTTTTCAAGTAATTGCTTTTTGGACTTAAGAAGATGTTGATAATGCTCAACTTCTTGCTGATTCTCATTACCAAAGTCATCAGCCTCAATGAGGTCTAATTCAACCTGAATTGGGTCAATCTGTTCTTGCAGGTCTTTCAAGTGCTGCTTAGCTTCCTCAATTCGTTGAAGATTTTGAGGCTGCTTGGCGAGTGATTTTTCCTCTTTTCGACTAAGATTTCCTGTTGTACGCACCAAGATCAAAATAGGGAGTTTATCTCCTTCAAATCGCCATGGATTAATCAACACCAAGTCATACTTTTTCATTTCAGGATGTTGAAAAAGACTTGTTGGGACTTTTCGAAGATCGATCTGTTGAGCATCTGGATCGATTTTCCTCTGCAAATGTTGCAGTTGGTTGAGCGTCATGGTCTTAATACGCTGGCTGTTGTAACCTAGGCTGCCTAACTTTCTTGGCAACGTGGAACCAAGATTATCGATGATCAGCACATTTACTAATGTTCGCATCACATCTTCAAGAAGACTGACTCCTGTCGCTCCTGAAATTGCTTTATCCAGGGCTCCTCTCAGTCCTTCAATGTAAAGATCCTCAAAGGGTTCTACTCTTTTGAGGATTGATTGTAAGACTAATTGTTGTTGCCAGTGTTGCTCATTCCTTCTGAAGAAATTTACGCATCGATAGCAGAATTTCTGAAACTCCAGGTCATTCCGTTGGGTTTGGATATCCTTTTCAAGTTGTTTCAAACGTTGCAACCACAGTTCAGCTTCAGGATCCATTTTCTTGGGAAGCCTCATAACCCGAGATCGTGAATAGATTTTCATGCCACTCGCAGGTCGCTTTTCCGCTCCGAAATCTTCTTCATACCAAAGCCAGATTACCGCAGCGTTTTGAGCAGGTGGTCTGCCCGGGCCATGTGTAAGCAACTCGATAGAGGTGTGTCGATTTTCAAGTCGCTTCATCAATTCGGAACGTAGATTATCTGCCCAGACCTGGGGCATCGAAACTTGGAGGAGATCTGGCATTACTGATTTAACTGGGAGATTTGTATTCTTGAGTCAAATGATTTGAATATAGAGAATTTTAATCAACCGTCCAGATCAGAATGTTTAAAGAAGTTCCGAATGATGTGATTTAGGCTTTTAAAGCATTGGATCGGAGGATGGGGACGTTACTGAAGTTGGCTTAACGCTGCCAAAAGGAGGTGAAGATATAGTCTGAGAAGAGAATAAACACTGCAGAGAAGCTCACGGCTTCTGTTGTGGCTCGACCAACACCTTCAGCCCCGTTTTCGGTGAAATAGCCTTTGTAGCAACCTACATGAGTGAGAACTACTCCAAAAATGGCTGCCTTAATGAGGCTACCCCAAATATCTCGCAGCTCGACAAATGATTCGATTTTGGAGAGGAAAATTCCAGAATCTACTCCGAGTAATAAGACTCCAACAAGATATGAGCCGAGTATGCCCGTAAAATTGGCTACCATCGTCAGACTTGGCAGCATCACCAAACCTGCTAGTATTCTGGGTGTTACAAGATACTGGACTGGGTTGACTGCTAGAGATTGCAACGCATCAATCTGCTCTGTGACCCGCATTGTGCCGAGTTCAGCCGCAATTGCTGAGCCAGCTCTTGCATTGACCATTAAGGCAGTTAGAACCGGTCCCAACTCTCTGGTCATACTAACTGCGACCATTCCCCCCACAATGCTCTCAGAACTAAAGGTTTTTAGGGCGAAGTAGGACTGAATGGTGAGCACCATTCCAGTGAATGTGCCGGTGAGAATGGTAATCCAGAGCGACTTGTTGCCGATGAATTCCATCTGTTTGAAGAAAAGTTTGAAGCGAAAGGGAGGCGAGATCAGAGCTGAAAAGGCTTCCAAAAGAACTCACATAAAATTTGCATCTTTGTAGTTTCCTCTTGTTTGATTATTGTTAGAAAAAATATTCGCAAGTCTCATACATGTATCTTTTTTGTTCTTCTTTTGTCAATTTTATCAAAACACCTCTACCATCATCTGGGTTGGGTTCTCTTCGAATCAGGCCTTGATTCTCCATT
>CAJXNF010000046.1 GCA_913056375.1 uncultured Pseudomonadota bacterium
GCTACTCATCCAACCTTTTCGTATTTCACAGACAAATGGCGAATTCATTCCGCTTCTCCATCGACCGTGGAGGCACATTTACCGATGTGTATGCCGAGGTGCCTGGAGAACCTGGCTTTCGTGTGGTCAAGCTACTCTCTGAAGATCCAGCACACTACCCTGATGCACCCCGCGAAGGCATCCGTCGGATTCTGGAGGAAGTCACCGGTCATCCATATCCCAAGGAAGGCTTTGTGTCGTCCGATATCGACTGGATCCGGATGGGAACCACTGTTGCTACGAATGCCTTGCTTGAGCGAAAAGGTGCGAAGACGTTACTTGTGATCACTAAGGGCTTTGGCGACCTGCTGCAAATCGGCAATCAGAACCGACCACGCATCTTTGACCTGGAAATTCGCAAGCCCGAGTTGCTGTATCAGCAGGTGCTGGAGGTCAATGAGCGGGTTCGAATCCGCAGAGCGGATGATTCACTGCCCGGTGTTGTGGGTACCACTGGTGAAGAGTTCCTGGTTCTTGAAAAACCGAACCTGGAAAATCTTCGCAATTCCTTAAAAGATGCGAAACAAGCGGGTGTTGAAGCCGTAGCGGTAGTCTTTCTACATGCCTATGCGTTCCCACAGCATGAACAGCAGGTTGGAGCGCTGGCCCGAGAACTTGGCTTTGCGCAGGTTTCGCTCTCTCACGAAGTGATGCCGATGGTCAAGATGGTGGCACGTGGTGACACGACGATGGTAGCTGCGTATCTGACCCCACACATTCGCCAATACCTCGAGAGCTTCCGCTCGGGTTTTTCAGATGGACTGGAACAAAGCAACCTGTTCTTCATGCAATCCGATGGGGGTCTCACTGCGGCAGACCGCTTTCAAGGGAGCAATGCGATTCTCTCCGGTCCGGCTGGAGGAGTAGTCGGCTATGCGCTGACCACAGACCTGGGCAAGCCCGTGATTGGCTTCGACATGGGAGGCACCTCCACGGATGTTTCGCGTTACGGTGGAGATTGGGAACATACCCATGAGAGCGAAACAGCTGGAGTCCGTATCCAGGCTCCCCAGTTGGATATTCGCACAGTCGCTGCGGGTGGTGGTTCCCGCCTGTTTTATCGCCAAGGACGTTTTGAGGTCGGCCCTGAATCAGCAGGAGCCCATCCAGGTCCAGTCTGTTATCGCAAGCAGGGACACTTGGCGGTTACGGACGCTAATCTTGTGTTAGGTCGACTCCACCCGGACTACTTTCCACAGATCTTTGGTCCCCAGGAAAACGAGCCCCTCGATCTGACTGGAGCACGAACTGCGTTACAATCCTTGACCGATCAGATCAACGATGAAGCTGCATCCACTGGGCAGCCGAGTCGGACTGTTGAAGAGGTTGCCTTGGGATTCCTGCGGGTCGCAAATGAGACGATGATTCGACCGATACGTGAAGTTTCCGTGCAGCGTGGGTTTGATATCCAAGAACATGTGCTGGCCTGTTTTGGGGGGGCTGGAGGACAACATGCCTGTGCCTTGGCCAGAGATTTGGGGATTTCCCTTGTCTTCGTCCATCGCTTTGCCGGCATTCTCTCCGCCTATGGAATCGGGCTTGCGGATCTGACCACGGAACGCCAGGAACCAGCAGCTGAAGTCCTAGCTCAGATTGGAGACCTTTCTCCCACTCTGCCCAGCAACCTAGACCAACGTTTGACCGAACTGGCAGCTCAGGCAGCTGCAGAACTTCAGGAACAAGGAGCTTCTTCCTCGACCTTGCAGGTGCAGCGCTTTCTGAATCTGCGCTATCGGGGAACTGACACTCATCTGATGATTCGGGAACCGGAGAATGGCAACTTCGCCCAGAGTTTCCGACAAACCTATCTCCGTGAATACGGCTTTGAACTGGAGCGAGAAATCTTGGTGGATGACTTGCGTGTGCGTGTCGTATCCCCTTCTCCAAGTTTGCAGAAGTTCAAGGTTCCTCCAGCTGAGGGGCTGGCTGAGCCGATTGATCAGACCCGCTGCTACTTTGAAAACGGATGGCACCAAACCCCAGTCTTTCGCTGTGAATTACTGCAAGCTGGACATCAGATTGCCGGGCCAGCGTTGCTGCTGCAGGATACCTCGACGATCGTGATCGAGCCAGATTGTCGAGCAGAAATCAGCGAATACGGCGATGTGCTGATCCATGTCGAGGCCCGTACTCATCGAGAAGTTGGAATTACTCGGGACCCGATCCAGTTGTCAATTTTCGGCAACCTGTTCATGTCGATTGCCGAACAGATGGGCCGGACGCTACAGCGCACCTCGATCTCGACCAACATCAAGGAGCGGCTCGACTTCTCCTGCGCGATCTTTGATTCCACCGGGGGCCTGGTGGCCAATGCTCCTCACTTGCCGGTTCACTTGGGTGCTATGAGTGAAGCTGTACGGCAGCAGGTACGAATCCAGGGAGACAACCTGCGTCCAGGGGATGTACTGGTGACCAACCATCCACAGGCTGGAGGCAGCCATCTTCCCGACATCACCGTGATCACTCCTTGTTGGCAGGATGGGCAACCTCTCTTTTATGTGGCGAGTCGTGGACATCATGCCGACATAGGGGGAATCACTCCCGGTTCGATGCCTCCCTTCTCTCGTACGCTTGCTGAAGAAGGGGCCTGTTTGAAGAGTTTCAAGCTCGTCGAGAATGGGATTTTCAACGAAGCAGGGATTACGGAGTTGCTAGAGGACCCGGCTCGAATTCCCAGACTCCCAGGAGAATTACCGATTGCTGGAACGCGGCTGCTGGCGGACAATATTTCAGACCTCAAGGCCCAGGTAGCTGCCAACCAGCGCGGAATTGACCTGCTTCAGGAGATGGTCGAACACTGGTCGCTGGAAGTTGTGCAGGCCTACATGCAACACATTCAGGACAATGCAGAAGAGTCCGTCCGGCTGATGTTGCAGCAACTCTCAGTTCGGGAAAAATTGCCAGAAGTTGGGACCATTCACGCAGTGGACTATCTGGACGACGGCTCACCGATTCGCCTTGCCTTGACCATTGATCGTCGTGACGGCAGTGCCTGTTTCGATTTTGCAGGAACCGGTACAGAACTCTGGGGCAACCTCAACGCACCCAAGGCTGTCACTTACTCGGCAGTGCTTTATGCCTTGCGAAGCCTGATTCGTCAGGACATGCCGCTCAATCAGGGTTGTCTGAATTCCATCGAAATTCGCATCCCCGACGGTTCACTGCTTTCCCCATCCGAAGAAGCCGCTGTGGTCGGAGGCAATGTGCTCACCTCACAGCGCATCACCGATGTGATCCTCAAGGCCTTCGGAGCGTGTGCCGCTTCCCAGGGCTGCATGAACAACCTGACCTTCGGTAACGAACGTTTCGGTTACTACGAGACAATTGGCGGTGGTGCTGGCGCTGGCCCAAACTGGCATGGTCAGTCCGGAGTGCACACCCACATGACCAACACTCGCATCACCGATCCAGAAATCCTGGAACGACGCTACCCAGTGTTGCTCAGAGAATTTTCAATTCGTAAGGGTTCAGGTGGGAAAGGTGAATTTAACGGAGGAGATGGTTTGGTGCGGGAACTGGAATTTTTGGAGAAGCTGCAGGTTGCGATTCTTTCTGAAAGAAGGAGCCACGCGCCCTACGGCATGGCTGGAGGCGAAGACGGGCGGTGCGGTCGAAATCTCTTTCTACGTAAGAACGGTCCAGTGCTCAATCTTGGAGGTAAGAACGAAATACAGACTCAACCCGGAGACCGCTTCCGTATTGAAACCCCTGGCGGCGGTGGTTGGGGTGTTAAAAGAAATAATTCTTAGCGATACTTTTGACCAATGCTGGTTGCTCAGAAGCTTGTTTCACAAAGGCAACTGGGCTTCTGACAAAGCTTTATCCAACAAGCCAGTTTGATCAAGAAGATCTAAAATGGTGTAACGACTTCTGATAAATCTAGCAGCCCGAATTGTTCTCTTTAGATGCTCTTCGCTGATACCAATTTGATGGGCTCGGATTGGAGCATTCGCAGCTTCCAGTAAGTATTTAAGTTTTGTGGTTGGGAGAAGGTGATTCTGGAGTCTGTTTCTGAGTTTTGGCCAAACATTTTTTAATTGATCAATGCGTTCTTCAATTTGCCCAGACTCTAAATGCTTTCTCTCGGTTTCCAATAACGCTCGCCTCACAATTTCTGGTTGTCTGAATAAACATTTTATTTCAATCTCTTTGTCCCCCATAGTTTTATAGTTTGATTTGTTGTAGGCAAACTGTTCAAGGGGTTGCTGTAGCAGCCAATCATAGAGTGCCATAGTTGAGAGACACCCGATTGCAACGCAAGCTCCGTGTGATACCAGTTGACCATTGAACTGATGGTGTTCCATTTCCCAGATATGAGCGATTTGATGGTCTGCGCCAGATGCTGGTCGTGAACTACCAAAAAATTCCATTGCTAGGCCTGTCAAAAGCAAACCAATAACTAATGATTGCAATGACTCAGGTTCTCCTCTGCGCATACCTTCAGGATTTTCCAGACACATTCTTAAATTCCCTTGGACAAGCGGCCAAGCAATTTTATCAATATTTTCTAGCCCAAGAGAATCTGCAATGATCCAATCTCCTCCTGCAGGGACTTTTCCAGCAAGGTCTCCATAGCCCCAACCACTCATTTCAGATGGTGCTGCTGCGAGAATATCTAAGTCAATCAAAATGAGTTTGGGAGGTGCGCAGTTGTGGGTGATTTTAAAACCTTGATCACTCAGGACTGACCCTGCAGAGGCATATCCATCCATGGAGGCAGCTGTGGGCACGCAACAATAAGATCGGCCAGCCTTGAAAGCAGCGAATTTAACAAGATCATTCAAAACGCCTGTCCCTACAACTACTGGGATCAAATTATCTGAGCGCAGTTCATCGGATAGTGTTCGAGCAGTTTCTATAGTAGGTCTTGGCTGAGGGTTTGCTGGGAACAAATATTTTTCAACTTCATATCCAGCCTTCTGAAGTTCACTCTGAGCAGCCAAACCCCCCGCTGACCAAGTGTTTTCATCAGCAATTAGCATCACTTTAGACTGCCCAAAGTGATGCATCAACTTTTCTGGTAGATTTTTGAGGGCGGAAGACTCAATGAAAACCTCTCGGATTGTCTGCGACTTCGGAACAAATTCCGCCAGAAGTTGTACCAGGACTTGATTGGATGACTTGTGTTCGTTATGAGTGAGATCTGCTTGATTAATACTTTTTTTTCCTTGATCAGGATGTGGCGAGTGCATTTTTTAAAATAAAATTATTTTTTGGTTGACGTTACTTTTGTAATACATAATTATGTCGCGCGTTACTCTTGTAACTTAGACACTTATGGCATGTTGTCCCCGTCAGGTCAACTGCAACTCTCCTCCAAACAGAGATATTTATGAAGTTCACAAAAATTCTGAAAAAACTGGCGCTAGCTGCCGGTCTTGCTGCGGGTTTAGCACAACCCGTAAGTGCTTGGACTCTTGAAGAAGCGGCTAAACCTTACGCAGGCACAACGATCGATGTAGTATTTCTTCTGCGTCCAGGCTATGAAGCAGCTGAGAAGATGCTTCCCGAATTTGAGAGCAAGACAGGAATCAAGGTCAATATTATCAAGCACCCTTACGAAAATGCATTAGGTGAGCAGGTCAGGGATTTCGTAGCAGGCGGAGACCTAGATATTGCTCTCATCGACTTAGTGTGGATTGGTAATTTTGCTGAGAATGGTTGGATTGAGCCAATTGACAAGTTCACATCGAACCCAGAGCTAACAGACCCAAATTTAGATTTGGATGATTTCTTCCCTCTGGTGATCAATGCCTTTGGTGGCTGGAATGGTACCATCTACGGCCTACCTTTTGATAATTACTCAGGGCTTCTGTTCTACAATCGTTGTATGTTGGAGGAAGCAGGTTTTACAGGTCCACCAGAGTCATGGACAGAATTGATGTATGTTTATGGACCACGATTAACTGGTGATGGCAAATACGCATATGCGCTTCAATCCAAGCGTAACGAGACGCAATCTGCGGATAGCTTTGCTAGAATGCTTTGGCCTTTCGGTGGTTCATTCCTGGATGAAAATTTTCGCTCTAACTTACTTTCCCCAGCAAGCCAATCGGGCCTGAAGTTTCGTCAGGATCTGATGCAATTCATGCCTCCAGGTATCGTTTCGTATGATCATGCCGAGACAGTGAATGGTCTGGCGCAGGGCGATGTTGCAATGATCACAGAATGGTCTGCATTCTATGCAACGTTGAAAAATCCATCGACTTCTAAAATAGTCGACTGCTTGGCCATTGCTCCAGAGCCCAAAGGTCCTGCTGGCCGTAAGCCGGCTTTAGGGGGTTTTTCTATGGCCGTTGCATCTCAGGCAGATGAAGATGAGCAGGCAGCTGCCTGGCTCTTTATCCAGTGGGTAACTTCAAAAGAAAATGCGAAAAAGTACCTTGAACTCGGTGGTGTTCCAGCCCGCCAGTCCGTTTACAACCTACCTGGCGTAGCTGAGCAATACGACTATGTACCTGCTTTAGTGGAAAGCTGGCAGGATGGTGTTCCCGAATTCCGTCCAAGGTTTGCTGAATGGCCTGAAATCACTGAGATTGTTCAGGAGTGGGGAACCAAAATTATGCTCAATGAGGTGACTACTGAAGAGGGTGCACAAATTTTGGGAGAGCGCATGGAAGCTGTGCTTGACGAAGCTGGATATTATTCTGGTAGTAAGCCACTGGCTCAATAATCAGATGTGCTAAGGAGGTATTGCACATCGCGATACCTCTTTTTCCTTCCCCCCCCTTCTGCCTCAGGTTGTCCCATGAAGGGAAAAGTCCGTCGTAGAACAATTTTCGCGTTTCTAGGTCCAGCAATTGTTTCTCTTGCTGTGATCGGCATTGCACCACTACTTTTTGCCGCCTATACCTCTCTCCATAACTATAACCTTACAAAGCTTCGCAAGGTAAAATTTATCGGATTAGATAATTTTACTTTTGTTCTTACCGATCCTGTTTTCTGGGATGCAATGCAGCGCACATTCTCACTTCTTGTGATTGTGTTACCATTGCAATTGCTTATTGGGCTTGGGATCGCACTTTTGCTCCACCAGCCAGGTATTGGACTACTAAAAACATTGACCCGGTTATCCTTAGTGGTGCCGATGGCCACAACCTATTCAGTGGTTGGACTCCTCGGCCAGGTTATGTTCAATATTAAGTATGGAGTAGTGAATCAACTGATCGGATTTATAGGTATTGAGCCAGTGAACTGGATCGGTGATCCTGAAAATGCGTTTATTGCTGTTGCTTTCTGGGATGTTTGGCAGTGGGCGCCATTCTGTGCGCTTGTTTTGCTGGCTGGCCTTACAACAGTTCCGTCTGAAATTGAAGAGGCCGCTCGTTTGGAGACACCCAGTTGGTGGATCGTTTTGCGCCATGTCCAACTTCCTTACTTGATTCCAGGGATAACGGCGATTTTGATTTTGAGAACAGCAGACACTCTCAAACTCTTTGATATGGTTTTCACAATGACACGTGGTGGGCCAGGGTCAGCCACTGAATTTGTGAGTTTGATGATTCAGAGAATAGGATTCCGTGCTTTCGACCAAGGCTTGGCTTCGGCTCAAGCCTTAATTTTATTGGTTGTGACCATTGTACTTAGCCAGCTGTATATTCGTTACT
The DNA here is from genome assembly GCA_913056375.1 of uncultured Pseudomonadota bacterium. GTDB lineage: Bacteria > SAR324 > SAR324 > SAR324 > NAC60-12 > JCVI-SCAAA005. The sequence continues at coordinate 7,647 of CAJXNF010000046.1, forward strand.
TTTATAAGGAGGTCCAGCAATGAGAGCCGTTTCACAAAAGAAGCGGAACTCAACTGCTTCACAAGGAATTTTGCTTCTCATCATCCTGGTTTTTTGTATCTTCCCATTTTACTGGATGGTGACTACATCCTTGAAGGATCAGATTGTTGCTCTACAGACTCCCCCTGCGTGGGTTTTCGAAGTCACGTTTGGAAACTACACGGAAGTTCTGTTCAAGGATGGAGTTTGGGAAAATTTATTAAATTCCCTCATCATTGCTGTTTGCACAACATTTCTATCTATTTTTTTAGGTTGCCCAGCTGCTTTTGCGCTCGCACGTTTTGAATTTCGAGGGAAAAAGGATCTTTGGTTCTGGTTCATTACTAATCGTATGGTAAGTCCAATTGTCCTGGCACTGCCGTTCTTTTTAATTGTGCGAAATCTTAAATTACTTGATACCCACCTAGTTCTCATCCTGATTTATCTCACTTTCAATCTACCCATTGTGATTTGGATTTGTACCGATCAATTTCGAGCAATTCCAAGAGACTTGGATGAAGCTGCAGTCATCGAAGGGGCTTCTCAATGGCGAATTTTTCGTTCGATTTGCTTGCCGTTGGCAGCACCTGGTGTTGCTGTCTCAGGTATATTCTCTTTCATCTTCTCCTGGAATGAGTTGATGTATGCTCTCGTTTTAACTCGCAACAATGCGAAGACAGCCCCTGCAATGGCAGTAAGCTTCATGGAAGGTTACAATTTGCCATATGGAAAAATTATGGCCACATCAACTTTGATTGTGATTCCAGTGATTATTTTTGCCTTGATTGCTTCTAAGCAATTAGTCCGAGGACTCACGATGGGGGCTGTCAAGTGAAAGCTCCTCCAAAATCGAATCAAGGACGCTTAGAAGATCAAAGTAGCTCAGTTTTGACCAAGCGGTGGAAATGAGCTACGCCCTACGGGCCCTGCATATTGATGAAGAAGAACGCTTCTTAGTGCGTGTAGCCTGGGCCTGCTACGTTGAGGGTATGACGCAGGGCGCTGCAGCAGAACGTTTTGGCGTTACCCGTCTCCGAGTAAATAAGGCTCTTGGAGAAGTAAGACGACGGGGACTCGTTCGAATCTCAATCAAATCACCTTATGCCTCTTGTGCTGAATTAGAGAGCCAACTCAAGTTAAGCTACCAATTAACTGAGGTGCATGTAACTCCGCGAGCTGATCGCCCTGAAAATGTTCAGTTACTTGTCGGCACCGCTCTTGGTCACTTTTTAAGAGATTATCTTGCCAATCCATCAGTTCGACTTTTTGGGATGTCTTGGGGTCAGACATTAAACTTGGCAACTCGCTTTATGGAGCCCTTGAATCGGAAAGATCTAGAAATTGTTGCGGTCATGGGTGGCCTCTCTAAGGGTTCAGAAGTCAATAGTTTTGAAATCACAACAAGATTGGCGGAACTCTGTAATGCACAACATAGCTATTTGACAGCACCGCTTTACGCAGGCTCGCGGGAAAGTCGCGATACTATTTGCCAGCTAGATGTTTTCAGGGACACTATTACAAAAATTACTTCTGTCGATGCCATGGCCATGGCGGCGGGTGACATTTCTCCACGTACATTGCTTGTTCGTCATGGCCTACCAAAAGGAGTGAGCATTGAAGAATTGATTGATCTTGGAGCAGTTGGAGATGTCTTAGGGTATGTTCTCAACGCACGTGGGGAACCCATTGATCACTCGATTAATGAAAAGGTCATTGGAATGAAATTAAGTGATCTAAAAAACATCAAACCAGTGATTCTAGCGGCTGGAGGTGCCCATAAAATCCCGATTATCAAAGCAGTTTTGATTGCGAGCTTGATAGATATCCTGATTACTGATGAAGATACCGCTCTCGGCTTGATGCAGACCGAGTAGCCAAGATGCAGAACCTAAACATTAAATTTCAATGAGTGCTGTTGTCTTTTCTGGAGTCACTAAGTCTTTTGGTTCCACGCTCGTAATACCAAATCTAGATTTAACGGTAGAGAGCGGTTCATTTACTGTGCTTGTCGGGCCCTCTGGCTGTGGCAAATCGACGGTTTTAAGAATGATTGCAGGGCTGGAGGACGTGTCTTCTGGTCGGATTTCAATTGATGGTGAAGATGTGACAGACCTTGAGCCGAGTTCGCGTGGCATTGCCATGGTCTTTCAATCCTATGCCCTTTACCCTCACATGACAGTTGCAGAGAATATAGGATTTGGACTAAAACTTGGAAAATTACCAAAAACAGAAATTGAGCAGAGAGTTTTGGAAGCCGCGACTACGCTTCAACTGGAAAACCTGCTTGAGAGAAGACCGCGCGAGCTATCTGGAGGGCAGCGTCAAAGAGTTGCAATTGGACGAGCTATTGTTCGCCAGCCCAAAGTCTTTCTTTTTGATGAACCGCTCTCCAATCTGGATGCCAAGCTGCGCGTCCAAACGCGGGCTGAGATTGCGCAATTACACCGCCGTATAAAAGCAACTTTCATTTACGTCACACATGACCAAGTTGAAGCAATGACAATGTCCGATCGTATTGCGGTAATGATGGACGGTGAAATCCTACAATGTGATGCACCAAGTGTGATCTACGAAGATCCAGATGACATCCGTGTAGCCGAGTTCATTGGATCGCCTAAAATCAACATTCTGCCTATTGAACATAATGAGGGAATTTTATCTTTGTTCGGGCGCAGCTTCGGACGCGTCTCTAGTGTCATAAAAAAAGACTTTTTTCAGATGGGACTACGGCCCGAGGCGCTTTGTTTGTCTAAGAGTGATGGAATGCTTAGCGGGAGCATTGTACATGTCGAAAATCTTGGAGCCGAAGTTTATGCACAGGTCGATCTCACCGATCAAGATGTTCGCGTCACCTTTCGCGCGAGCCCTGCCGAACGTCACTTATTGAGCCTTGGTGCTTTAGTTTCATTACGTTTCAACCCTACCGATGCGATGATTTTTGATGCGCAGGGCGAACGCCAACGCAGTCTTGAATTTTCCGAAGCCAAACCCTTGAAGATAGCATACGATGTCTATGGTTGAAAGCGATACCCTCCAGTGGTCATTGCGTAAGGAAAATAAACAGGCGCGCACGGCTTGGGGGCTAACAGCGCCCGCATTAATCCTGATGATATTGATCCTTCTATTGCCAGTTGCAGTAGCTGGAATGCTTTCTTTAACGAATTACTCCCTAGGCAATGCTGGGTTTGATTGGGTGGGATTTAAGAATTATGATCGCCTGTTCTCCCGCTCAACATATGAAAAAATGTTTATTGCAACCTTCACATATGTTGTTGTTGTCGTCCCAATTTCCATGGGGCTTGGTCTCGGTGCTGCATTGCTGGTCAATTCCATTGGGCGCCTGGGAGATATATATAAAACGATATACTTTTTACCTGTTATGGCCACGCTTTTGGCAATGGCGATTGTCTGGGAATTTATGCTTCATCCTACCATTGGAGTGATAAACCAGACACTTGAAGTATCCTGCGGAACCTTTCTAGAATTTATTCCTTTTCTTGCATATGGTTGCTCCGACGGCTTTCCACTTTGGCTCGGCGATCGTGATTATGCAATTTGGGTTTTATGTTTTATCGGAATTTGGCAAGGCTTTGGCTTTAATATGGTCTTGTATCTGGCGGGTCTAACAGCAGTACACCGCGAGCTGTATCACGCTGCTGAAATGGATGGTGCTAAAAATGCATGGGAACGGTTTCGGCTTGTGACCTGGCCAGCACTTGGGCCAACAACTGTCTTTGTTGTCACCATCTCCTGTATCCGCGCATTTCAAGTCTTTGATACGGTTGAGGCGTTTTGGCCCCAAGGTGGCGGCCCCAACAAATCTACCTACGTGATGATGTTTGCAATATATGAGAAAGGTGTACAGCAGAACCTAATCGGTATTGGCTCGGCCATAACGATGTTGTTTCTGATATTCGTGATGTTCCTCACACTGATGCAGCGTTGGCTTGTTGAGCGGAGGGTGCATTACTGATGACGCGTGATATCTGGAAGCATTTAATCCTCATTCTCGGAGCAATTATTGTATTGGCACCGTTTTACATGATGGTTAGCTACTCCTTTAAGAGCCCTGGCGAGATAGATCGGGGCGAGGGCGGATTTTTTGGTCGACAGGAAATTATGGTGGATGAGCGTTGTGTTATGTTGCGTGATCCAAACCGAGATGATATTGAAGCGGCCTATAACCGATTTCCTAACCTTTCAGATGCCCAGATCCGCGATGCAATAATAGCAGAAGCTAAAGCAGAGTGCTCCATGCGGCCAGTCGTTTTCAACTATACCAAGGCTTTCATTGAAGCGCCTTTGCTGCGTTATTTGCTCAATGGTGTGATTGTCACAGTATCGATTTTTATAATCCAAGTCATTGTCGCATTACCAGCTGCTTACGCGCTCGCCAAATTAAAATTCTGGGGTCGTGAAGCGGTTTTCAGTTTGGTTCTCTTCTGCCTCTTGATACCAGTACATGCGATTGCCCTACCATTGTACATAATGCTCGCCAAGCTTGGATTGACAAACACCTATGCGGCCCTCGTAGTGCCATGGACAATCTCAGTGTTTGGCATCTTTTTAATGCGTCAATTTTTTATGACTGTGCCAGATGATTTAAT
>CAJXNF010000047.1 GCA_913056375.1 uncultured Pseudomonadota bacterium
GCCTGGACAGTGGAGAGCACTCCACGATGACTGAGCATCACACCCTTTGGATTACCCGTGGTCCCAGACGTGTACATGATTTCTACAAGAGCACCTGTATCTGGGTATTGAGCAGGAACAGGGTGTTGCTGACCCATCTTGCGCAAGCTTTCATAGGTCTGTACTTCCGAATTCTCAGAGTCACGTAGCAGCACAACATGCTGCAGTTCTGGAAGAATTTCACCCCGCCAGGTCAGTGCCTCGTGATAGAGTTTTTCAGAAGCGACTAGGAGAACCTTGCAATTCGAGTCGCGGAGGATGTACTGCCATTCTTCCTTGTGTTGCTGAGGATACATTGGCACGTAGACAGCCCCTGCACTGAAAGTCGCATACGCCATCGTCACCCAGGGAATCATGTTAGCTGAAATGACACCCACACGGTCCCCTACTCCTACACCGAGTAAGTCCAGTCCTCCTCGTAACTCAGCAACAGTCTCGGCAAAATCTCGAAATGTCATCCAGTTGTAGTCGCCATCGACTGGGGCTCCATACATCGGCAGATCTGCGTATTCTTCGCAGCAGCGATCCATCATTTCCACAACGTTCTGATACATCAATTCCATCTCTTATCCTCCCTGAGATTAGGATACACGCAGGCCTTGTTGGCGAATTAGACTGGCAAACACGGTAGTGCCTTGCGGTGGCCAGTAGGACTGCATTCGTTGTCCGGTGATACCGGGTTGATAGGTAGACCAAAATTTGGACCACCATTGTGATCCATTTTCAGCCAATTCCTGCTGGTTTAGCAGTGTGATTGCACCAGCTTCAGCCAATGCGGAAGCGTTTAATTCCTGGTGGCTGTTCGGTAGAGGAACAAGGATCACATCCTTGCCTAGAATCGACAACTCACCAAGAATACCAAGTCCTGCACGAGTAATTACAAGCTGACTTCGGGCTAATAGATCCCCCATGCCCTCGTTGACAAATTCATGGGTCTGATAGCGAGGACCATGCGCCAGATCGTTTTTACTATCCCGCCCAGTCAGATGAATCACCTGAAATTGTTCCTGCCAAGTCGGCAACAGTGGTTGAATGGCTCTGTTCAAGCCAACGGCACCTTGTCCTCCACCAGTGATGAGCAAAACTGGCAGGTCAGGATTCAGCTGAAAGCGCTGGTTGGCTCGTTCGGGATCTCCTTGATAAACAGAGTTGCGTACAACAGGACCGACGTGTTGTCGCTCCGGGATGCGTTGAAAGGCTCTCTCAGAGGCTGGAAAATAATAACCTAGCGCTGAACTGGCAGGAGCCATCAACCGGTTGGCCAGCCCTGGCAAAACATCCATTTGCAGCAACACTTGGGGGATACCCAATGCTCGGGCTGCATAGGCAACAGGTACGCTGACAAAGCTTCCAGCAGAAACCACAACGTGAGGCTTGAACTGCGCTAAGTGCTTTAAGCCAATGATTCCACCAGCTAGAATGCGAAAGGGATCCGTGAAGTTCTGCCAGCTGAAATAGCGGCGCAACTTGCCAGCCGGGATTGCATAGAAAGGTATGCCTGCCTCTTCCACCATGGCTCGCTCTGGGCCGCTTGTTGTGCCAAGAAACCGAGATTCTGTTGGGCCCAAAGCTCCTAAGGCTTCATTCACGGCTAAGAGAGGAGTCGTTGGACCGCCTGAGCCTCCTCCTGTAAATAAAACACGCAGGGTTGTTGTCATGAAGCGTTTCAGTCCATTACGGATTGGACAGTACGCCACTGGCCTTGCTGCACTTCTGCCAGCAATGGTTTTTCAATCCCTTCGTGATCGCTTGGACCAAATTGTAAAACGGGTCCGCCTAGTTCATCCTGATAGTTGTTCATCGATTCAAGGGCTGAAGTCAGCCTTTCAGAATTCAGTTCTGGTCCAGCCAACTGCAGAGCGTGTGTTAGAATACGGGCGTAAAAGTAAGCCATCTGCACAGCGTTGTTTGGAGATTCTCCATATTCAGCCTGATATTTTGTAAAGAAATCTTGTGCTGCAGAAGAAGTTAATGTTTCAGGATATAACATTTCAATAGATGCTGTTGCTAGAAAACCTTCGGCTGCTGTTCCTGCACGATCAATCACGATTTGATCGTAAGCTGAGACGTTGCCAGCCATTGGTACATCCCATTGTAGAGATTGCCGAGTTTGCAGGATACGGATAGTATCCCCCAAAATGGTTCCCAGTAGAACAACTTCACAGTCAGCTTCCCTCAAGCGAAGTAGGGTGTTGAGAAAGTTTGTTTCTGTCGGGCTGTGTGTCTCCACAGCAGTCAGTGACATCCCCAATTCCTGCAATCCAGCTTCCACTCCATCCAGCATTTCACGGCCATAGTCCGTATTCTGGTGCATCAAGCAGAAACGCTGCAGTTTTTGTTGGTGAAAGTGGCGAACCAAGGCTCGTGCCTGATCGAAGTACGATACGCTGGCTGTAAACTTGAGTGGGTGAAACGGTTCCGACATCAGCCGGGCGCTGGTGTATGGAAACAAGTTGGCCACATCGTGCTCTTCCTGTAGTGGCAAGGCAACTTGGTTCATGCTAGTTCCCAAAGCCGCAAGCATGACAAAGACCTGATCGTAAAGTACGAGCTTATTGGCAGCTTGACGAGCTCTCACAACTTGATATTGATGATCCTCAGCGATCAGTCGTAGTTGGCGTCCATGAATGCCTCCTGCCGCATTGACTTCTGCAAAGTGAAAACGTAAGGCTCTGACAGCTCCTAGTCCCCAAGTGGCAGCGGGTCCACTCATTGCCGTATGAGTGCCAATGCGAATCTCGTTTGATGTCACACCTTGAGTTGCCGAAAGAGAACTGGGTAGGCAGCAGAAGCACCCACAGATCAGTAAAACCAGACGAAGCAATCTGCTGTTCGCTCGCCTACTCTTTATTAAAATAGCGTCGGTAGACTGGTTGTCGATAGCGGAACTGCCACCATAAGATTGGCCACAGGATCCATTCAAGCAGTCTGATAGGGGCATGGTACTCAATTGCATCAATGATTATTGTTTGGTCTTTCTGCTGTTCCAGCCGGTGTTCATGACGCCAAGAGCGCAGAAAAAAGGGTAGCTGCTGACCTTCATCAACAAAGGCGATTTTCTCTGTGCTGCTTTGTTGTGAGGTGATCAAGCTGACCCACGATTGCCGTAGAGGCCAAAATCCCAGCTCAAGGTGCACTTCGTCTCCTTGCCGACAACCATCGAAGCGCAGCAGACGCACCGGTGGAAATGGAGGATTCAATGCTAGGAAGAGATCTTGGTCAAACCTCTCCCAGACCTCGTTGATGGAACAGGAAACCAGGGTAGAGAAATAGAGACGCATCACTCCGGTCAATCAGGCGTGACGACAAACGGATTACAGAATAGCTGGCCGTTGTGGGAACACAAGGCTTAGTGAGACTATCCCTGATTGAGAACGTAGTGCAGAGAAAGTCGGGATTGCTTGAAGAGCTGTTGCCGAAATTCTTGATTGGCTAGTCCTTGGTTACGCAGTTCTTGTGCGCTTCCTTTCAGGCCTTCAAGATATTCGTGAACCGCAAAGGCTGGAACACGCCTGTTGAGCAATTGTTCTGTGCCTTCATACATGGCAATCAGCATCGACTGATGCTCTGCAGCTCCCAATACGGGTCGCAACGTCTCAGCTTCCCGCTCAAAGCCGTGCCGTAATGAGCGGATATCTTGCAGGGAGATGGGAGCTACCTCGGCCGAGGATTTTTGGAAGTCTAGGGTTTCTGCAAAACTTGCAGGGTTCAAACCAGCCACTTTGAAGTCCATGGGGCCTCCTCCTGGATAGGACGGTCTTGTGACGAGCACAAAATTGTTACGTCAAGCGGACTCAAAAGGCAAACGCTAACCCGATCTGGTAGAACTAATCGATCATGAAGAAGGTTCAGGACCATTATTTTCACAAGGCCCGCAAAGATGGTTATGTTGCCCGTTCAGCTTATAAACTAGAGGAAATTGACCAGCGTCACCAGTTGCTGAAACGTGGTCAGAAGGTCCTTGATTTAGGCTGTGCGCCAGGATCTTGGTTACAGTACACGTCAAGTCGTATTGGCGAGAGTGGGCGCTTGCTGGGTATTGATCTACAAGCCGTAGCGATCAGCCTGCCGCCACAGGTGGAAGTGCTTCAGGCAGATATCTACGAGCTTGATCGCAGTGGTGCCTGGTGGGAGAGCCCTTTCGATGTCATCCTAAGTGACATGGCTCCCAAGACCACAGGTATTCGCTCTGTCGATGCAGATCGCTCTTATGGACTGAATCAACACGCTTTATGGTTGGCAGAACAACATCTGAGCAAAGGAGGATGCTTGCTGGTCAAGGCTTTCCAGGGAGCACCCTTCCAGCAGCTTCAACAGGATTTCCGGCAAATGTTTACCGAAGTCAAAATCTGTAAGCCGAAAAGTTCTCGATCGGAGAGCGTAGAAATATTCTTGTTGGGGAAGAAGAAGCAGGAAAGCCAAGTGGAGTAAGGAGGGCATCTCCCAGAGCTAGGAGATGCCTGAAGACGGATTACTTCTGCTGAGAGGCAGATTGACGAGCAATGGCCCAGAGTAACTGGGCTTCGTAAGCAGCAGCACGCTTGCGTTCCACTTCATACTCCTCTTCTGTTGCCCGCGAAGAGGATTTACTCAGTAGTTGTTTGAGGTGCTCTGCAGCGTCTTTTTCGTCCTGTTCCGCTACCACTACGTCAATTTCTTCAGCGAAAGCAGCGCGTTCCACCAGCACAGTGACGCGGTTGTTGTCAACTTGAGCATAACCTCCTTGGACCGCTAAGTAGCTTTGTTTTTGTCCAACGAAGTAGCTCAGAACACCACCATTGAGCATGGTGACGACAGGAATGTGTTGTGGAAGAATTCCCATCTCTCCCATCGAACCGGGCAGAACGACATGGTCTGCTTCAGTTTCAAGTAGGATTCGGCCGGGTGTGAGCACTTCCAGTTGCAGCTTATCCATGAGGGTGCCTTTTCAAAGAAGTGATCATCAGGCTGCTTCAGCTGCGGCCATTTTCGAAGCCTTTTCACGGGCTTGCTCAATCGTACCGACCAGATAGAAGGCCTGCTCGGGCATGTCGTCGTGCTTCCCTTCCAGAATTTCCTTAAATCCACGGACAGTATCGGCGATATCAACGTACTGACCAGCTGAACCAGTGAAAATCTCTGCTACGAAGAAAGGCTGAGACAAGAAGCGTTGAACCTTGCGAGCGCGGTTAACAACGGCCTTATCGTCTTCCGAAAGTTCGTCCATCCCCAAAATCGCGATGATGTCCTGCAGGTCCTTATAGCGCTGTAGCAACTGCTGGACTCCTCGTGCAGTCTGGTAGTGCTCTTCACCGAGAACATCCGGTGTGAGGATGCGAGAGGTTGAATCCAGAGGGTCAACCGCTGGATAGATGCCCAACTCGGCAATCGCACGGCTCAAAACGACAGTTGCATCCAAGTGGGAGAAAGTCGTTGCAGGTGCAGGGTCTGTCAAGTCATCTGCAGGTACATAGACCGCCTGTACGGAGGTAATGGAACCTTTCTTGGTCGAAGTAATCCTCTCCTGCAGGTTCCCCATCTCGGTGGAGAGTGTTGGTTGGTAACCCACCGCTGAGGGAATTCGACCCAGTAGAGCAGAAACTTCAGAACCGGCCTGAGTGAAGCGGAAAATGTTGTCGACGAACATCAATACGTCGGCTCCCTCAGCATCGCGGAAATTTTCGGCAATGGTCAGTCCGGTCAGAGCTACTCGTGCACGTGCTCCTGGGGGCTCATTCATCTGGCCATAGACGAGGCTTGTCTTGTCAAGTACTCCAGACTCCTTCATCTCGTTCCAGAGGTCGTTGCCCTCGCGAGTTCGCTCACCCACACCAGCGAAGACCGAGAAACCACCGTGCTCAGCGGCAATGTTTCTGATCAACTCCATGATGACAACCGTCTTGCCTACGCCAGCGCCACCAAACAGTCCAATTTTTCCACCCTTGAGGAAGGGACAGAGTAAATCCAGAACCTTGATGCCGGTGACCAACATCTCTGCCTTCGTCTCTTGTTCCTCGAAGGCTGGTGGTTCACGGTGAATCGGTAAGAATTCCTTGTTGTTGATTGGACCCATCTCGTCAACAGCTTCGCCGGTGACATTGATGATGCGTCCCAGCACTTCACGACCCACAGGTGCTTGAATGGGCTTGCCTGTACTCTTGGCATCCATACCGCGGGCTAGGCCTTCCGTTGGTCCCATTGAGATACTGCGGACGGTGTTTTCGCCAAGATGCTGCTGAACCTCACAGACTAAAGTTGAGTTGTCTTCAAGGGTGATTTCAAGAGCAGAGTAGATTTCGGGCAATTCTCCGCTCTCAAACAGCACATCCACAACGGGGCCCATGATCTGGGTGGTCTTACCTATGCTCATTTCCTGTCTCTGGAAGAGGGTCTTCAGTTTCAGCGACTCAGCTTACAAGCTTTCAGCACCGCTGATGATTTCAATCAGTTCTTTCGTAATCGCAGCTTGGCGGCTACGGTTGTAGTAGAGATTCAGCTGCTTGATCATTTCTCCAGCATTCTTAGTGGCGGAGTCCATCGCTGTCATTCGAGCTGCATGTTCTCCGGCCAAGGTGCCTAACCAAGCGGTATACATTTGATTTTGGATATACTGCTGAACCAAGGGGCCGATGAGCTCTTCGACATCGGGCTCGAAGAGGACTTCCTGTTCCTCGACTTCCTCAGTATCTTCAAGCGGCCGGATCGGTAGCAGGGTCTGAATGGTTGGTTCTTGAGTCAGAATGCTCTTGTACTCATTGAACACCAAATAAACCCGGTCTAACTCTTCCGCAGCAAATCGTGCAGTCAATCCGTCAAGGACAGTGAAGACAATATCCAAATGTTGCTCTGGTCGAGCATCAGGATAATCAGCAGCAATTTGGTGGTTTGTACGACGGAAAAAGTCTCGCCCCTTTCGTCCCACGATATGCATTTCTGCGCTATCCACTCCTTCTTCATGGAGAGTTCGCGCCAGTAATTTGCAGAGGTTGGCGTTGAATCCACCACAGAGACCTCGGTCTGAGGTCATCAGTACGACAGCAACACGCTTCCCGTCCTGATCTCGAAAAAGAGGGTTGTCGTCCGGAGTCAATTTACCAGAGAGGGAGGAAACTACGGTCCTCAACTTTGCTGCATAGGGCCGGGCACGTCGAATCGTGTCTTCGGCGCGGTTCAGCTTAGCAGCAGAGACCATCTTCATTGCACTGGTGGTCTTCTGCGTCTTTTTGACGCTAGTGATTCGGTTGCGGATTTCTTTGAGGCTGGGCATCAGATCTCACGTTGAAGTGTACCCGGCTGTAAGCCAGGTACAGGATAGCTTAGCACTCAGGCTGCCTGGAATGTTTCGACGTACTCGCTGAGAGCCTTCTTCAGGCCATCCTGGACAGCGTCAATGTTCTGGGTTTCGATTAGTTGACTACGCAGGTCCGCATACTGCCCGTGCATCAACTGCAGGAAGCCATTCTCGAAGTCGCGAATGCTAGCTACGGAGATGTTATCTAGGTAGCCGTTGGTGGCAGCGAAGATCACCATGACCTGATCAGCCCAGTGCATTGGTGAATATTGTGGCTGCTTGAGTACTTCCACGAGACGCTGTCCTCGGGCCAACTGCCGCTGGGTTGATGCGTCAAGATCACTTCCAAATTGGGCAAAGGCTTCTTTCTCACGGTACTGGGCCAGATCGAGTCGCAGTGTGCCAGCGACTTTTTTCATAGCTTTGACCTGAGCAGCACCCCCTACTCGGGAAACAGATAGACCTACGTTGATCGAAGGTCTTACCCCAGAGTTGAATAGATCCGTGCTGAGGAAGATCTGACCATCGGTGATCGAAATCACGTTGGTTGGGATGTAAGCGGATACGTCACCTGCTTGAGTTTCGATGACTGGCAATGCGGTCAAGGAGCCACCACCCAGCCCATCATGCAGCTTACAGGCTCGTTCGAGCAGACGGCTGTGAACGTAGAAGACATCCCCAGGGAAAGCTTCACGTCCCGGTGGGCGGCGAAGTAGCAATGACAACTGGCGGTAGGCAACTGCTTGCTTGGAAAGATCATCATAAATACAAAGGACGTGTTTGCCCTTGTCTCGGAAGTATTCACCCATGCTCACCCCTGAGTAGGGAGCGATGAACTGCAGAGGGGCAGGTTCGGAGGCTGTCGCGGAGACAATGATTGTGTAGTCCATTGCGTTGGCATCTTCCAAGCGCTGGACGATCTGGGCCATTGTTGAACGCTTCTGCCCGATACCAACGTAGATACAGACAACGTCGCCACCTTTTTGGTTGATGATCGTGTCGATGGCAATTGCCGTTTTGCCAGTCTGGCGGTCACCAATGATCAACTCGCGTTGTCCTCTCCCGATTGGCACCATGGAGTCGATAGCCTTGAGTCCTGTCTGCATCGGTTCATGCACAGACTTTCGGGTCACGATTCCCGGGGCGATGACTTCAACCAGTCGAGTTTCGTCTGTACCCAAAGGACCTTTGCCGTCAATCGGCTCTCCAAGTGGGTTGACCACACGACCGAGCATAGCGTCTCCGACCGGAACCTCGGCGATACGCTCTGTACGGCGCACCTCGTCTCCTTCCTTGATGCCTGCGTCACTACCGAAGATCACGATACCGACGTTGTCTTCCTCAAGGTTGAGGGCCATCCCTGTGGTACCATCGGAAAATTCAACCAACTCTCCGGCTCGTACGTTGTCCAGGCCGTGGACGCGTGCGATGCCGTCCCCGACGAGCAACACGGTACCTACTTCGGTTTTGGTCGCTTTCTTATCAAAATTTTCAATTTGCTTTTGGATGATCGCGCTGATCTCTTCGGCTCGTAGTTTCATAACCTCTCAACCCCTGATGATCGATTCACGGACTTGGACAAGTTGGTTGCGGATGCTTCCGTCGATCACCATCGAACCGATGCGTGTGACGATACCGCCGATGATGGAAGGATCCACTGAGACATGGATTTGTACGGTCTTGCCAGTACTGGCAGAGAGTTGTTCCTGCAGTTTCTGCAGCAGGTCTTTGCTCTCTTTACTACGTGGTTCTTTGGCAACCGTGACTTCTGCGGGAAGGATTCCCATCGCCTCTTGGGTCAATAAGGCGAACGCCCGGGCAATGTCGTGAACAAGCGACAGGCGGCGTTTACTGAGCAGATAGCGCAGAAAGGTACTGACCAGTGGGGAAAGATTCATACTGGTTAGTACATCGGTCAGGATGTTATTGCGCACCGCCATTGGAACTTTGTTGTTACTCAGGCCTTCCTGCAATTCAACAGACTCGTGCAGAGTATCAGAAAAGTCCTTCAGTTCAGTTTCCACCTGCTCCAGGCTGTTTTCTTTCTGGGCAAGGTTGGAAAGTGCCGAGGCATATCTGCGGGCAATCACCATTTGGCTCATTGGCTTCCTCCACTCGGCAATTTGTCTACAAAATCTTGAATCAGTTTTTTCTGCTGGTCTGCATTGACACGTTGCTGCAGCTTCTCTTCAGCTAGATCGATGGTCACTCCAGCTACCCAGTGACGCAGATCGTATTCAGCTTTTTTAAATTCTTGCTCGATGGTGAAGCGAGCGTAGTCGGTGATTCGTTTCACCTCAGCTTCACCTTCCTCCAGAATTCGCTGACGCTCAGCTTCTGCAGTGACCTTGGCCTTTGCAATCATCTCCGTTGCTTCGTGCTCTACCTTCTCCAATTTTTCGCGTGCTTTGGTTAGTTCTTCTTCGATACGAAGTTCGGCCTGACGTGCTTCCTCAATAGTAGCTTTGGCTTCTTCTGCAGATTTCCCCAGAGCACTGCTGATGGGTTTGCGGGCAAAGTAGTAGAGGATTGCCAGCAAAATGACCGTATTCACTACTTTCCAGAAGAAGTCCAGCATTGAGGATTGTCCTTCTTCTCCAGCAGCCCAGAGTGGCGCTGACCAAAGTAGTCCAGTCAGCAACACGCTATACATGCCGGTTCTCTTCATCATTATGCAGTCCTTTCTCATCATGAATCCCACAAAGGGGAGCGGCAAGGAGGGAAGTTAGTTGAGCAGGCGGTCCACAGTCCGTTCTGACAATTCTTCCGTCAATTGTTGCAGAGTTGCTCGTGCCTGGTCCGTCTCGGAAATTAGGCGTTCGTGAGCACTGCGAGCCTCTTTCTCCAGCAAATCTCGTTGCTTCAGAATGGTCTCTTCACGTTGCTTGTGACTTTGCTCATAGGCTTCGTTCATCACATGTGCTACCTCTGCACGGGCAACGTGGAGCTTCTGGTCAAGCTGGTGTCCGAGTGTCTCAATCTCTTTAGTCAGAACAGCTACTCGATCTCGTCGATCCTGAACAAATTTCTCACGCTGCTCAATAGTACGCAAGACAGGTTGGAACAAGAAGGAATTGAGAGATTTGTAGACGATGAAGATGATCACCAAAGTTACGATTGGGGTTGCTAATTGGAAGTGCAACAGACCATAGTCTACCGCAAAACCGCCCCAAGCATTTTCAAGAATCGCCTGCTTGTAATCCATTCCCTTGCCTTCGGTCTTGTGAGATGTGAATAGTTTCGATTTGTTCGGAGCCTTCTTTCAGGAAGCAGATTGAAGGAAAGCGAATTTGTTAACATAAGATGAGGTTGACGGTCAAGCGTCTTTTCAGTAGTAGTGAGTTAATCTTCGTTACCACCAGCAGTGGAACCAAGTTTGTTTTTCGGTAAAAATCTGATGAAGGACTCAATGCGCATTCAAGCAATTTGTTTTGATCTCGATGGCACGCTGCTCGACACATTGGCAGATATTGGCAATGCGGCAAATGCTGCGTTGCTACGATTTGATCTGCCAACACACCCTCTGGAACGTTATCGTTATTTCGTGGGAGAAGGTGCCAGCCGCTTGATGGAACAGGTACTGCCCCAGACGTACACCTCCGATGAATGGCGTGATCGGCTACTGGAGGCCTTTGAAGAAGAGTATGCCCTAGGTTGGAAGCAGCAGACCTGCCTCTATGCTGGAATCGCAGACTTGTTGGATGAATTGACTCAAGCAGCTTGGCCCTTGGCGGTTCTTTCAAACAAGCCAGATGCCTTCACACAGCAATGCGTGCAACATTTCCTTGGAGCTTGGCCTTTCCGAATTGTTCGAGGACAACAAGCCGGTATTCCCCGAAAGCCAGATCCAACTGGGATGCAACTGATTGCTCAAGAACTTAGCTTGCCAGTCGAGGCACTCTGCTTGGTTGGAGATACCAGCGTCGATATGCAGACTGCCACGAATGCGGGCAGTTGCCCGATTGGAGTTAGTTGGGGTTTCCGGAAAGTTAAAGAACTTCAGGAGCATGGAGCGCGCTTGGTGGTTGATTCTCCAATAGAATTGGCAACGTGGTTGCGAAAGCAGCATGCTGAATTCAGCTAAAAAAAACTGGCATCTCTGAGGGACCTCCGATAGCTTGATCCCCTTCGAAAAGCCGACTCCCTTCCCGTATCCAATTCGTGCTGCCCGCCATGCTGATCCAATGTCCGGAATGTCATCGACGTTACGAATTTGCTATTGAAGCTCTGCCGGATACTCATAGATCGCAATGTGTTCATTGCAATTGTCTGATTCCTCTACCTGGTCCACCTTCTGTTAAGCGTGAGACCAAAGCCAATACATCGGAGTTGAGACCCAGTCCAGAGGGGGAAGCTGCCTATCGACGCTCAACCACTCTGACAAAAAGTGAGACTCGACCAGCGCCACCACCTGCTGGCCCGCCGCGGCGGCGTCCTTCAGCGCGTCGACGATGCGCTCTTGCAGGCCGTCGAGATCATCGGCGCACCGCGCCGCGGTGACGCGCAGCAGCTGCCATCCCAGACGACGCCAATAATCTGGCATGTACAGATCTCGCACCAACGGCTCGGACTCCAACAAGAACTGCGACATATCCACCGCGACCGACGGGCTCGTGGGGGATTGTCGCACCACGAGGTCGATCTTCTTGTTCGCCATGCCGACGGACTCTTGCACGCGGAGGCCCCTCGCAACGAGCTGCTCGGCCAACCAGGCCCGAGCTTGGTCCAGCTGCGTTGCCAGGCGGTCGCGGCTGCTGAGGCCGTGCGACGGCGAGTGAGCGCCCCGTTGAGCGGCGCGTTCAGCCTCAGCGAGGGCAGCCGTGACGCCCGTGACGTCACCGCTCGAGACCGCGCGGACATAGCGCAGATAGGCGCGCAGAATCTTCGGCCCAGGGTGGCGGCTTCGCTCCACTGAAAGGGCATCGGGATCGATCGAGGTGAGCACCCAC
>CAJXNF010000048.1 GCA_913056375.1 uncultured Pseudomonadota bacterium
CTCAATCCGCACTGGTGATGGGGGAACCAATGTTCATCACAAAAGTAGAGAACAACCAGATTATCGAATTGGATGGACACTCAGCGCTAGAGTCTTATGTCCAGGCAGCTGTTGAACTCGGATTTAATGATATCGAAAGCGCCGCTCAACAGTTGATGCTCAGCTTTCCGTTGAATCCTCAAGAGCCGCAGTTTGTTGGAGAGTCTACAATTATCAGACACCTCAGTGGGATTGACGTTGTCAGTCAAGGCTTGGAAGTTCCCGAACTGGTAAAGGAGGGGAATGTTGTCTCCTTTGCACTACGAAATCGAATCGCTGCAGAAGAAGATTTAGAAATCATGTTAGATCGAATCTGGGATACTTTGCCAGAGACACCTGATTTTGGA
The DNA here is from genome assembly GCA_913056375.1 of uncultured Pseudomonadota bacterium. Taxonomy (GTDB): domain Bacteria; phylum SAR324; class SAR324; order SAR324; family NAC60-12; genus JCVI-SCAAA005. The sequence continues at coordinate 387 of CAJXNF010000048.1, forward strand.
ATCTATTTCAACTGTGCTGCACGTGGACGTCCGCTCTATGGTGAGGATGATGTCGACCTCAAGCAGATAAATCAACGTCTGGGTTCCTTCCCAATCATTGGTTACTTTGGAGCTTTTGAATTAGCCCAGGTACCCTTGGGGCTTCAACTCTATTCCTACACGGGTGTCCTTGTTCTGGTCTACCTTTGAAAGATAACCGCTGGTCATTCTTTTCTACCTTTCAGAATCAGTCTCTACGACAAGAAAGCAGACAACTCATTGACTGATCAATCTCCTCATCGCATTCGGGGATTCCTACTCGTCACAATGGGGGTTCTGTTCATCTCCCCCGACTCCCTGTTGATACGATTGGCCGATCAACCTTTAGAAATCCAGTTGTTTTGGCGCAGTTTATTTCAAGGTATCGGACTCGCGCTATTCACAGGTTTGCGTTACCAACTCAATTGGTGGAAGCAGGTTCGACAAGTTGGCCGACCAGGGTGGGTCGTGATGATTGGTTTGATTTGTAGCTCCACTTGTTTTGTTCTGGCAATTCAACATGCTCAAGTAGCTCACGTCCTGTTGTTGCTAAATACCACTCCAGTAATCGCGGGTTTGCTGAGTTGGCTGGTGCTGGGAGAAAAAATCAACCGCTTGACCTGGATTTTGATCGGGATCAGCATTGTTGGATCGACTTTGATTGTCATGGATAGCGCCGCCATGGGTGAATCAGGATCAAGCGCGTTTGGACTCTTGATGGCGCTTGGTGCTGCGCTTGCGACCGCAATTAATTTTTTGGGTGCACGTTCTCGGGCTCCCTTGGATGTAACACCAGTTCTTGTGCCTGCCTGTTTCCTACTTAGTATTGGATCTGGCTTACTCGGTGGTGCTACATTGCCACCTTGGGAAAATTTACGCTGGTTGTTGTTATTGGGGGGAGTTTGTCTACCGATGGCTTACATTGGAATTCAATCGGGCCCACGCTATATCAGCGCACCAGAAACAAGCATGATCATGCTGCTGGAAAGTGTTTTCGGTATTCTACTGGCCTGGATCTTCTTACAAGAATTACCCGGCAAGTTGGGAGTTCTTGGTGGAGGGCTCGTATTGAGTGGACTATTGACCAAGGCTTGGTGGGAGTGGAAGCAGCCCTTTCAGTAATTACTTACAAACCTTCTCTTGTGATCGGATAAGTTTAGATGATCGAACTCTATTATTTTCCCACGCCCAATGGGCATAAAATCACCATCTTTCTAGAGGAAACTAAGCTCGATTACAGAATTCATCCAGTTGATATTCTCAAAGGAGATCAATTCGATAGCGAGTTCCTAAAGATTTCGCCAAACAACAAGATGCCCGCAATTGTGGATACCGAGCCTGAAGATGGAGAGGGTCCTCTCTCCTTGTTTGAATCGGGTGCCATCTTGCGCTACCTCGCTCAAAAGACGGAAAGATTTTATCCTCCAGGAATTCGAGAAGCCTGGGAGGTGGAGCAGTGGCTAACTTGGCAGGTTGCCCACTTCGGTCCCATGCTGGGACAGAATCATCATTTTAACATCTATGCTCCAGAGCAGGTGCCTTATGCTCAGGAACGATACACCCAAGAAACCAGTCGTCTCTACGGTGTCCTGAATAATCGGTTGCGGGATCGCGACTTTGTGGCTGGGAACTATTCCATTGCAGATATGGCGATCTATCCTTGGGCAACCGGCTGGGAGAGGCAGAAGCAGGATTTATCAATGTTTCCATATGTAGCCGACTACCTAAACCTAATTGGTAGTCGACCAGCTGTCAAAAGAGCCTATGAAATCGGGCAACAATACCGAAGAGTAGATGCCAAGCAAATGAAGCCCGAAGAATGGCAAACTCTCTTTAGCAATAAATTGGCGAAGACATGAGCAATCTAGCATGGACAGATTTTATGAAGGTGGACCTTCGGGTGGGGACTATCATCGATGTGCAACCTTTTCCAGAGGCACGCAAACCAGCCTGGAAACTCTGGGTTGATTTTGGAGAAGAGTTAGGAGTGAAGCGCTCAAGTGCTCAAATCACACAACATTACCAGGTGGAAGACTTACTAGGTAGGCAAGTCGTTGCGGTCGTAAATTTTCCACCAAAGCAAATTGGGCCGTTTATTTCAGAGTGCTTGGTGACAGGTTTTCCAGACGAACAGGGAGCTGTAGTGTTGACTACACCCGAAAGAGTCGTTCCCAACGGAAGCCGACTCTTCTAAAATTGCGTCAACTCAAGATTTCCTTGAAATTGACAATATCTTTTCTCAAGGCGTAAACGATTGTGGTCAACGCAATGCTTCGTGAGTAGCCAAATCGTTGATGCATGTTGGTGATGATTGTCTCGACCAGCTTCTGAACTCCCAGATCAATGCTCTTGTAGTGATTTAGGTCATTCAGCTTATGGAAAAAGGCGTTGTGCAGTACCTCTGGGTTGATTTCTTCCTCGATTTTGCGGTGTGAGAGTGCCCTGGAGTATTCCTGTGCGAAGCAATTCAACAAGTTGTCATTTCTTGAGTTAATGATTGTTCTATTTCCTTCCAGCACTAACTCTCCACTGGATTGCAGATCCAAGAACTTTTGTGCAATCATTTGCCGGAACAACTCTTCGTCCATTTCCGGCTCCATCACTCTCTCCATGCTCTTCATGTAGTTGTAATCAGGCTCGTCTACTTTCATTCCGCTGTTTGGATCAATGAAGGTGAAGCGAGGCACCATCACGTGGGCAAAAGCTCTGTTCCTCTGTGCACGAGCCAAAAGTGCGTATTGAAGGTATCTTCTCAGATCAGCTTCGATCTGCCGTGGATCACGGTCCACAGTACAAACTGTGATTTCCTTGCGAATGATGTGAAAGTAAATCGCTCGCACAACGCCAACCAATCCCTGGAAATCTCCGTAATCTCCTTCTCCTTCGTGCAAGTCATAGCGACCGACACTTCGGTCTGATATGGGTTTCCGCTTCCGTGTGTAACGGGTATCGATCTCCAACCAATGATGTAAATCGGGGCCTTCTGTGATGATGCGGTTGAGTTGGCTCAGGAAGATGCCGACGTGTACTTTCAGTCCGTCTGAACTAGCCATCGTGTTGCGCATCACATTCTGCAACTGTCGGATCGAAATTCCATTTCGTCCCTCATTGGGATAGTGTTCCTTCCACAAATCCCGCATAAATTCATCATCAATTAATTTTAAATCTTCCTCACTGAATAGCCCCGAATCGCGAAGGTTAACCGATTCAGGATGATGAGAGATCTGATCTCGAAAACTATGTTCATCGTTCAGATTCAAACCAAGCCGCATGGCCTCGTTTCGGAAGGGGTGCCAATGCGGAAGCTTTTTGATGGTATTGACAGGGTCTTCAGCATACGCCGAGTAGATGAAAAGCTTTTGCTCAGGGGTAATGTTTAGATAGAGTTCAATTTTCCGTTGACTCCAACTTGAAGGAAATTTCTTCCGCATTGGCGGCAGGAGCCTTGTCATCACAGAGTAGTATGAAGCGATTCTCAGAAGGTTTGGATCAACGTCGTACTTCTCACGCATATTTGCCAGATCTCTGCGGAGGATGTCGGTTTCGCTACTCGCATCCAAAAGATAGTTAACAGGGACCTTCTCAATCCGGTCCAGCAACTTTGAGGAGGTCAGTTGGTGATCCAGTAGTTCCATTTCCTCAATATTGGTTGTCAGGATCACCGTGCTATCGACTGCGGTTTGCGTCGATTCAACCGAAACCCTGCCACTACCGAGCAACATCAGCAGGGGCTTATAATCACTCTCACGAATCCGCTCTCCACTCACTCCAAAGGCGTCATGAATATGGAGAATCCCTCGATTAGATCCAATGATTGATCCCTCGTAATACCGCAAGGACTTGCCTGGCAAGTGCTCATTCACAATCCCCATATCTTCTGCACTCAGATCTTGTGGATTTACACGGACTCGCAGGTGCTGCATGTCATCAATATTGGAAATTCCATGCGCCTGAGCCCCAGAAAACTCGATCTCTTCCACTCGAACATACTTTTCTAAGATCTCAAAAAGACTCATCCCTTCATTTTTAGGATTGCTGAGGAGTTCTTCGAGAATATCGAGAGTCTTTTTATCAAGATTGGCATTTTGGTAAAAACTGGGGATCAGAAGTGTTCGTTCTCCTTGTTGCTGGTTGATATGATCAAAAAGTTCTTGCCTAGGACGGCTTAGATTTCCATCAGCTTTTTGCATCAAAGTTGGGAAGAGCAGCAGGGGATTATGATGGAAAGAAGAGTGTACTTCCACGCTGCGGCTTCCATCTTCGTTTTCAAAGCGGAAAAAGAAAGTATATAGCCTTACAGAAATCTGCTTGGTGTATTCCTCCAAAGCTCGAATGATCAGATCTACAACATTAGTTTTTCCTGAGGCGGGAGGGCCCACCAGAATAATTCCCCGATTTGGCCCAACCTCTTTGTCTGCTGATTCAATGATATCCAGTACCTGCTTGATGCAGTATTCCTGACCAAATACCGCATTGATACCATTGCTGAAAGGATCCTTGAAAACGTTGTAGCTGATGACTGGTTCGCCGCTACGAATCACAATTTCGTGTCCGAAATATTTGATTGCAGAAGAGATAATTGAGGAAGAGGTGTGTAGATGAGTTGCAGGTTCTTCGAGGAGGTTGTTCACAAAATCGGAGAAATGAATTGTGCTCTTTCGCCGATATCCCAACAAGTCGCGCAACTTCAACGGTAATTCGGCCATGCTAACTCCATGTGCTAGATACGGAATGGTTTTTCCGAGTTTCGCATTCGTTCCAGAATGCTCTCAAAGCGAACTGCCGTAACCACGGTTTCTTTGAAGAGGTTTGCTGAAAAGGAATAAAGCCAATTGCGAGAGATCAGATAAACAGGGGCTTTCCAAATCAAGTTTAGATTCTTCAGGGTGGGTTTTATCCAATCTTTCCGGAGGCGACGACCGTCGTCTCGGTGGTAAAGCAACAAGCCTCCATCCTGAAAATCTGTATCGATCAGATAAATCCTCGGACGATGGAAGTGAGTAAAGAAATTCAGCATTTCGTTCTTGATCGGCTCTGGATCAATCCAGACGTTGTAGCGATCCTCCTGGACAATGCTATCAGGTGGAATCCTAAGTTGTTGTGCTTGACGTTTACTGAATCGATTCAAATGAAATTCGTGCACCAGTTCCGGAGTCAAAAATCGTCGGAGGAACTCATAGTCTGTCACCGTTTTGACAAGGTGCTCCATCTGCTGCATCGGTGTTTTGGTTGATGGTCGTTTCCAATGATCTTTGACGTCTTGGCTTGTTTCCTCATGAAAATCCAAACTTACTTTCCCGTCGCGATAAAGCTCCTCAATGTGAGTCCAAAGATAGAAACCCAGATGATACGGATTCCGCATATAATATGGCCGCGGATAGCAGACACCTGAAAAGACACGGGCGTAGTCAATAATCCCTTTGACTGATTGTTCTTTGAACAGCTCAGTCATGATTTTCTTTTCCCAGTACATCGCCCAGCCTTCGTTCATGATCTGGGTTCTGATTACGAAATCATGAGTCGAGTGGACTGAGTAAATGTAATCTAAAACCGCTCTTTCACTCTGGCTTGCCGGAGCATGGCGACACAAAAAACCCATGATATCCTGGCAGGGAGCCTTTAGCTTGAATCCTGTGCGGCTAATGGTTTCCTGACGCTGCTTGGCCTGCATCTCTTTTTGCCAAGTCGTCTCTGGACTGACATTTCGCATCAGGCTATCAAGAGTACCGAAAGAAGGCGTTAATCGAGGAACGGGTTTGTCTTCGGATACATAGGTATCTGTCTCCTGCTGGCGGGCTGTTTCTGTTTCTACAGTCCTAGCCAAGTTGAACTGTGAATGAGGAGCAATCAAGGGAACAAAGGATTCGCAAGCGTTCCAGAACTGGGAGTAGTTGATCTCTCCCATTTGCTGACGTGCCCGATCCACCTTGCGGGAAAGATAAATCACCCACTCCGTGCGATCCGGATTGGAATCCTTCAGGACATTCAGTTCAGAAAATTCACAGTGCCCCACCACATGTGCCATGACCGAAGCCTGCATCATAGGTGAATTGGTGCTGTTCAAGTAGGCGTAAGAAGGATTCCCAGTTTGAACTACCTCGTAGTAAATGCTTGCCTCCTGTCCGGTCTCAACTCGATGCTTACGAGTTACCATCCGTTTGCCTTCCCAGATGTTTAGTGGGCTCACGGGATAGACATATTTTTCCAGGAGAGACATGAACTCCAAGCTATCCAGAATAAAGAATCGCATCTCAGGCAGCGTTCGTTCAAATGCTTTAGCATGGTGAACAACACGCTGTTCCAATTCATAAATTTCTGGATCTGTCTGGACTGCACGCATTGAACTTCCCTAGTTCTCAGTGTTCAGCAAAAAGCGTTTTGATGACTTCAATGGTTTCCAGTTTATCGTTCAATTCCCCAAGACGAATGATGGAATCACGATAAAATTGCGTTGCAATCTGCCGATTCAGCAGACTCAAGCGCCCAGGTTGAACTTCTATGACTCCGATCCGATTAAAGATTGGGCGTAAATGCTCTTCCAGAATTTTGACTATTTCCTTGGCATCATCGTCAAACAATTCACCGTCACCAAAATAGAAGCCGTAAAAGTTTGTTGATGCTGGGTCGTATTCGTTCGTGGCGATCCGGTGAATCAGTTGATGAACCGGCGCTGCATGGGTGCCTCCAGAATTTCCGACTTGGTAAAATTGTTCAGCCTGGACCTCGTAGGCTTCTGCATCGTGGACGAAGAATCGATGGTCGACGTTCTTTGCACCGTAGTTGTAGTCAATCCAGTTTTGGATGAAATTGACCAAGCGTTTTTCTAGGCGAAGACGTTCCCCGTATGTTGAATAGGAAATATCCCCCATGTAAAAAACCACTGCCTTGAATCGGGGTTTTTCAACTCGCTCTGGCACTTTGAAACGACGATCCCGACGCATGAATTGAAATTCATAGCGTTCTTCGTGGGGAGCATAAAGATCCATGCCAATGCTCGTACGAAGAGCTCGTTTGAACGTTCGCTTCTTGTCGAGAACAATTCCTGAGGGAGCAAAGGTTTTAAATTCGTAAGAAACCTCCTTGATTTTTCCATGCCCTTGCTTAACAAGACGTGGCAGCTTCAGGGATCTAGCGACTCTTTCCATCAAGTATTGAAAGGGGACGTTGAATCGAATTTTCCCGCCACCGCTACCTGGCCCCCCTCCACCACTACCTCCACCACCTTCTCCTTCGTCACCATAGACGAAAGTAGGGGCAACGATATCATCCATTTCTACAAGGATATCACTCCCCCGTTCGCCAAAGTTCTCAAGATCCCCTTCTGTGAGAATAGCGTCAACAAGGTTTTCCAATTGTTCTTCAACGAATTCGTTGAAAGCCCCCTCCGATTCGCTGGAATTAATCTGGTCTGTCACATACATAGGAAACCCAAGAGGAGTCTTAGTGCGCACAATCGATCAACAACTGCCTCAATATTTTGCAGCATAGAGCTAGAACATCTACCCAAAGAGAGCAAATTTTTTCAGCCTTGGAAGGTAGTAGAAATTTGCTTAATATACTGATTTAAATTATTTTTTATGATTTTTGATTTACTTTATTTTTAGAGGCTAAGTCTGTGGTTTGTGACTGCAAATTATTCAACAGAGATGGGATCCATGCTCGGTGCGCAAGTAAAAATCCTGTAGGTTCTCGCTCCTCTGCAGGTAAAGCAGCATCAACATCCTGTAATTCTCGTAGCGTCTGCATAAGCCGATCCAGTTCACTCAAGATCAGCTTTCTGGAATCTACTGAAAGTTGAGCAGCAGCAAAGTGCCAGCGCTCATAGCTTTGATCAAATTCATCATTGAGAAATTCTCTCATGTTTGTTCGACCCCAAATTTGCCAGAGTGGACTATCCTTTTGCCAAAGAACACTTCGTTCAAAACACAACCGAATGCGGTCTTGGGGTAGCCATTCAATCAGCTTCAGTTGTTCCAATTGACCAAGTTTTACTCTGAGTTCAACTTCTTCCAACTCAAATTCTTCAACAAGTTCTTCTGTTGTCCAACCGTTGACGAATAAAACGAGCAAAACCACTAAACTCGGCTGACTGAGCAGTGCCTTTAGTTGTACATCATTGAACGATTCTACAAGCGGTTGTTGCTCCCGACTGAGTTTAACCAACTCATAGAGATCGAGGCCCAGTACAGAACAAATCTTTTCTAAGCGCTTCAGACTCAATGATTGGTCCGAAAACAATCTTTTGACGCTGGATTCACTTAATTTGAGACGTTGCGCAAGGATGCGATAAGTGATTCCCTGAATCTTTAAATAATGTTTGAGTGTTTCAAGCAATCTTGCTGTTTGGGTCATTCAAAATTCTGATACTTCTGGTGCAACAAAATGAGACTTTTGAATTTGTGCTTTTCTTAGCCCGGCTACAACGTTAGTATTTTCTAACACTTGGTTCTTTTCTTGAAAGAATTTTTTCTCATCTTTTCGGGATGAAACTGTTAAAGCAAACGCTTTGATCAAAATATTTCCTCGGTTCGCCGGGATCGCCTCGCTTTGATTCCCACCCCCCACTCTCCATTCTCCGGGATAAGCGCTGCAACTGAATCCGAAGAATTTTACTCTGGAGTATAGCAAATGATGAAGATGGTTGACGATTTTCGTTGGAAACTTCGCCAAAAAGAATATGTCCCGATCATGACAGGCGGCATGGGTGTGGACATCTCAACAGCCGCATTGGCCTTGGAGTCAGCTCGCCTTGGCGGTATCGGCCATATTTCCGACGCAATGGTACCCACTGTTTCAGACCGAAGATACGAGACCAACTTCGTGCAACAAAAGTATCAGAAGTACAAGGCAAACACCTCCAGTGCCAACAAATCTCAGGTTCATTTCGATCTGAAAATGGTGGAAGAAGCTGCTTTTCTGCATGTCGACAAAACGATGAAGGCGAAACGAGGCGATGGGATGATTTTCGTCAATTGCATGGAAAAGCTCTCAATGAATAATCCTCGGGAAACACTCCAAGCACGAATGGTTGGAGCTATGAACGCGGGGGTAGATGGTATCACGCTTAGCGCTGGACTCCATTTGGGCACCATGGCCTTGGTCAGTGATCATCCAAGATTCCGGGATACATTCCTGGGGATCATTGTTTCATCAGTTCGAGCTCTTCGTCCATTTCTTAAGCGGGCAGCTAAGCTTGATCGGATGCCAGACTACATTGTTGTTGAGGGGCCCCTAGCTGGAGGGCACCTGGGATTCGGAATGGATTGGGCCGAGTATGATCTCAAGACTATTTTTGTTGAAGTAGTTGAATTTTTGAAAGACAACGACCTCAATATTCCTGTCATTCCCGCTGGTGGGATCTTTACCGGTTCCGACGCTGTTGAATACATGGAGCTTGGTGCTGCTGCTGTTCAGGTTGCTACCAGGTTCACTGTCTCCGAAGAATGTGGCCTTCCAAATCGAGCCAAGCAGAAGTATTTCGAAGCCTTAGAAAAAGATGTGGTAGTCAATCAAGTTTCCCCAACAGGCTATCCGATGAGGATGCTGACCAATTCACCGGGCATTGGCCAGGGTATTCGACCAAACTGTGAAGCTTTTGGCTACATCCTCGATAATGACGGGCATTGTGCCTATGTGGATGCCTACAACCGAGAATTAGAGCGAACCCAAAAAGAAGGTGGCAAGCTGATCGTAGAAGACAAGACCTGCTTGTGTACCCAAATGCGAAACTTTAAGATATGGACCTGTGGGCATTACGTCTATCGTCTGAAAGACACGACCCACCAACTAGAGGATGGAAGTTATCAGATGCTTACAGCAGAACACATCTTCAAAGATTATCAATTCAGCCGAGATCATCAGGTCAAGCTTCCTGAAAAAACCACTCTATCATCCCAAACTACCGATGTGGCTGAGGAAGCCGCTGCCTAACTGAAGATAAACCGTGTCCAATTGGGCACGGTCCTCCCGCCTGAACACGGCCTAAAGTACATTTGCTGCTAAATCTGCTAGCGGTGAACGCTCTCCATGAACCAATGTCACGTGCCCTGCCAGAGAATATTTCTTAAAGCGTTCAACAAGTGTATTTAAACCGTTTGAACCCTCATTCACATATGGGTTGTCAATTTGGTGTGGATCACCTGTTAAGACAATTTTTGTGTCTTCACCAGCTCTAGTGACGATTGTTTTCATTTCGTGCGGAGTGAGGTTTTGTGCCTCGTCAACAATCATGTACTGTCTTGGAATACTTCGACCTCTGATGTAAGTGAGTGGCTCAACTGTGATGAAGCCTTGGTCGATCAATTCCTGGTAGCCTTTTGTTCCCTTCCGACCTGAGTTACTTACTAACAGTTCTAGGTTATCAAAAATAGGCTGCATCCAGGGATCCAATTTCTCGTTTAGATCGCCCGGCAAATAGCCAATATCACGACCCATTGGGAAGATTGGACGGGATACAATCATCCGTGTATAGCGATTTTCCATCAACATCATGTGTAAACCAACGGCCAATGCTAAAAGAGTCTTCCCGGTTCCTGCCTTTCCATTCAAGGTCACGATTGGAATTTCTGGATCCAAGAGTAATTCCAGAGCGAGGTGTTGTTCCGGATTTCTTGGCAAGATCCCCCAAACACCTTCATCATGATGAAAAGGACGAAGATAGCCAATCTTGCTGTCAAAGATTGCCATCTCTGCATCATCCTGCCTGTCTTTATTCAGCAGTAAAATTCCTTCATTAGGGAGAAACTCTTGATCTCCAGAGAGAATGTGACGAGCACGAAATTGATCCAGCTCTGTCTCTGAAAGTTCCAATCGTGTTAGGCCTTGGTAGGGCTCATCATGCTGACGACCATCATAATTGATCGTTGGGATTCCAAGCACATTCGCCTTGACCCGTACATTTGTGTCCAAAGTAACCAGAGTTACTTCCTGTTGCTGGTGTAGGAGTTCCCACGCAACTAGCAGGGTTCTGTTACTCGCTCTATCAAGATCTAATTCTTCTGGAAAATCAATATCATCCGGAGTACTCATGGAAATCACCAACTCACTATCATTCGAGAGATGAATTCCTTTTGACAGATTTCCCAGTTTTCGGCATTGATCCAAAACCTGAGAAATGTTTCGAGCATTACTACCCGTCGCACTCATCACGCTCTTGAATCGATCAATTTCCTCAATCACATGTAAGGGAATAATGATTTGGGAGTTTGGGAAGGCGTGAATTGAGTCAGGATCATAGAGTAAAACATTTGTGTCCAGAACATAACGGGGGAAAAGTTGTTCCATACTAAAATTGATTGATGTAAGGACGGGATGGGTGAACTTGTACTTTAATCAAAGACCACTACAGTGAATTAGCTTTGTTGCAGAGTCAACGTTGCTTAGTCAACCTTGTCCTCAGCCTAGATCGTTTGAGCACTGAAACTAAGGATTTCTTACCAAGATGAACGATAAAAAAACTCTCTCAGCAGAGCACACCGAGAGACCCTCCGAATCTTTAAATAATGAAGAAACTGATTCATTAACGTCAACAATTATTCTGCTCAAGTCAATCTGGTGTACTCTCTGGTTATCTTTCCTGACCATGGTCGAT
>CAJXNF010000049.1 GCA_913056375.1 uncultured Pseudomonadota bacterium
AGATTGAAGTCAATATCAGCGGAGAACTAGAGCAGGAAATTACTGAAACGCTACAAAACAACAAATCAGAACTGACCGAGCGATTGCGTCAGTCTGTGAGAAGTAAAGTCGCATCTTTCGAATTGTCTCATGTGATGAATGTGGATTCTTATTTTGACGAATCAAACAAGCAGGTTAGCATTCTTGTACGCCTCGACGTGAACAAGGAACTACAATCTCTGCATTCGCGTATTGAGGTGATTGACCAGCGCTTTGCTGAAGTAGTAACTGAGTTTGAGAATAATGAAAAACAGGGAATGGGATTGTTGCGTCTTGTTGCGTCAGGGCTAGTACTGGCTGAGGAGCGCTCCGGTATTCAAGCGCGAGCGAATACTCTCAGCCCAACACGACAGCACGTGGATGTGCTGACCCCTGAATACCGCGATTTCATGAGAAAGGCCTATGCTCTTATTGGCATGCTGAAAGTGCACGTCGCTGCACAAGGTGCTGACAGAAACTCTCTGGCAGCTGCTCTGACCGCTGAGCTAAACAACAAAGGAATCAATATTTCTGAAGCGGAGCAAGCTGATATTCGGGTTGAATATGATTTAAGTTTGAATAATGTGGTTCAAGGCGAAACGACGTTTGTGATTACCGAGGGTAATGTGTTTCTGAAAGATGAGCAGGGACGCATTGTGAAAACTATCCAGGCAAAAGCCAAGGGAGCTTCTGTTGATGTGAAGGAAGCTGAGTCACGCTCAATTGCCAAGCTGTCACAGCAGTTGGGGAAGGAATTAGTTGACGTACTATTTTAGGCAGAAATCATACAAAGGGAGCTAATTGACTATGAATTTTCAGCAAACAAGCAAAAGCATATTAGTAACAATACTGGTTCTGGGTACAGTTGTTTTCGTTAACGGCTGCGGTAAAAGTGTGGAGGTTGCCAGGGTAGATTCTGGAAAGGAAATCGCGCTTACAGATAAGTGGAATGACGAGGATTCTCGTTTAGTAGCTGAGGAAATGGTCAACGATATGCTGAGTTATCCCTGGATCAGTCAATTTAATCAGCGTTTTCCTGGCAAAGAACCACTGGTAACCGTGCAGCGCGTTCGGAATAAATCCCACGAGCATATAGCTGTTGACACCTTTGTTAACGATATTAAGCGGGCTGTGATTCGCAGCGGTAAAGCTGGATTTATTGCGACACTTGAAGAACGTCAAGATACTCGTGCAGAATTAGCCGACCAGGATATGAACGCTTCTGCTGATACTCGGATGGAAATGGGTGAAGAAGATGGGGCAAATTTCGCACTTTCCGGAACGATCAATTCCATAGTTGATCAGCTAGATGGCCAACGCGTGACCTACTATCAAGTAGATCTGAAGCTGATCAATCTTCAGACCGCTCGCGAAGTTTGGAATGGTAGTAAGAAAATCAAGAAATTCATGGAGCGCAAATCTTTTTCTTTCTAGAGTACGGAACTCTGACTCCTAAACTCTAATCAGTTCTGCTATACTACATATGTGTAAACTGATCAAATTAGAGGAAGATGAAAAAATATACATTGATTGTTTACTCGTCCTTGACAGAATTTTTTTTGTTCTCATTGACAATGCGAAGAGTTATCAGATCTGCTTTCACCAACCTCAATGATGCTTAAATCCAAAATCTTTCTGGTAATGAGAAAAAATTACGCTTCCCAAAAACTTCTTTCCAAATATAAGGAGTCATTATGAGCAAAAAAGTAATTTCCCAATTAGGTGCAGCACTCATTCTCACGGGAGTAGTTGCTTGTTCAAGTTCATCAGAAACAACCAGAATTGAGCCTGTCAAATTAGAGCAAGATCCGAATCTCTGCTACTTTGACGACACTGAAGTGCGTGCTCCCGATTGGATTTGTGGCACCCCGGTCGAGGGATATCCTGTTGCTGCGGTGGGGTCTTTCCGAGATACCAAAGCAGGCACCAGTTTCGCCAGAAACCAGGCAACGATGGATGGAAGGGTACAGCTGGCCACTGAGATGAAAGCCAAGGTTGGGGCGATGGTGAAAAACCATGCCGAGACAACTGGAGTGGGGGACCAAGAGACTGTTGATGCAGTTGCTTCGGTCACACAGCGGCAAATCACCGCAGAAATCCTCTTCGGTGCTAAGGCAATCAGTTATCGCAAGGGTCCTGACGGGACAACCTATGCCTTGGTTGTAATGGATCCTCAGCAAGCAGCTGTTGCAGCCAAGCAAGCCCTCCAAACGAGTTACAAGAACCAGCAGGCCCAGTGGCAACGGTTTCTTGGTGAAAAAGCCCAAAATGAGCTAGAAGCTGAAATGGATAAGATGATCAACTCCGAATTTGGGGCTGCTCCACAATAAGGTTCCTCGAAGAGTGGGATTCACACCTGTGAGTCCCACCCATTTCATTCGGAACTTCGCAAGCAGGAACGGCTCTAACCGGAGAAAAGATGATTCCATCCAAGCGGCTACTCCCCACCTTCTTACTGCTGTTTCTTGTTACCTTTCTGACTATTTCCTGCTCTCAGCAATCTTCCCATTCTCCCCAGCCCGTCAGCCAGAACCAAAAACCAGATTGGATCAACAAAGTTCCTGCTGGGCACTACTTGGGACAGGCGAGCTACGCTCTGCAAACGGTTAAGCAGGCTCGAGAGAAAGCCTTGAATACTGCCGTCAGTCTGCTGGTTGCGGCAAAGGCTGGCAACACTGCTGAAGTGAGTGGCGGCGTCCAGAACAAAACGACCAGTGTCATCAGGGGAGGCCGCGAAAGTCTGACAAATTCCTCAACAATCAACACGACCGTTACCATTTCTGGCAAAGAAATCCCTGTTCAATTTCGGATTATAGAATTTTGGCGTGATCGAGAGGCAGGCTACATTTATGTTCTTATTGAGGATTTAGCTGCGTGAGGGTGAAATGCTGAAATTGCTGAGCAAACACGTTTTCCTGGTTGGGATCTTCCTAATTTTGACAATACACACTGCCTCTGCGCAGTTGCTGGGATTAGCCCTCTCTTTAGGAAATACTCTAGCAGGCTATATTTTCGATATTTATCTACGAACTGAGAACACCTTGGACATTGACGGTGCTCCGAATTGGTACTTACGTAATGATGATTCGGAGTGGGATTGCGCGTTCGGCTATGCTCCAGGAAGTCTAGCCTCTGTGGAAGCTGCCAAGTCCGAAGCCACCAAAAACTTGGTTGCACAACAAGAACAGTATGTTCAATCAGCAATCAGAGATGAGGTCCAACGGCGCAAACCAAGGGATGAGAAGGAGCGTCAACTCGTAGAGCAGTTCCGAAATGATCCTGAATTGAAAAACTTTGTGACTGGGCAGCGGCAATTTCTCAAGATCACCTACGAGGATGATGAAGACGTCCGAGCAGCTTTTGTGAAGGCTTGTTTAAGTCGAGAGACCGTTGTGGCCTACCAAAAAGAGCGGCTCCAAAAAATCACAACGGAACTCTCCAAAAACCGCGCTGAATCAGCATTTGGCGAATTGGAAGCTGAGCTTGAACAGCCTGAACTGGATTTGAATACCCCTGCTGATCTAGAACGACCAGCTTCTGGTAGTAAAAGCGCCTTCGAAGAGCTAGATCAGGAAATTAGCCTCCCGAATAACTAGCAGCTTCTTTCTATATCAATTCCTCCTCCACCCAGCCGATCCCAAATTGGCCATGGCCAACCTCTCCAACTAGGATTCACTTCGGCACTTCCAGCCCAACAATGAGGTGACCTGGACTATCTCAATATTTGTGAATTATGACAGTCAGGTTTGTTGTATGGTGCGCCATTTCCAGGAATGGAACATCTGTAAATCAACTTTACCTCCAGATGAGAGAGGAATTTCTACAAATGTTTTTCCAAGTCTATAACTGAAAGAGTGCAAAGAGTATCAAATTCTAGAGTTGTAAATCCAGAGCCGAATATTTTCCACTACGATCATAGACAATTTGAAATCCATCCCGCAGAACTCCCACTGTTCCTGCATCCAGTGGCTGAGCCAGCCAGTCTAGTTGAGTGAAGCCAAACTCGACTTCCGGGCCCTCTTCATAGAACACACGGACAGAGGTGAGCTTACCGTAGTCTTCAAGACAAACTGAGGCTGGCTTGCCGAAGTTGTTTGTCCAACCCAAGTCTTGCAGATAACTTTCGTACTCCGTGCAAAGCAGGACCAGATCAATGTCGGAATCCTGCCGAGCCTCATCTCGTGCATGGGAACCCACCAGGATTGCTCCCTCCACTACGCGCTGAGGCTCAACCCACTGCAGAAATACTTTCAGAAATACTTTCAACTGATCTTTTGGGGAGGATTGGTTTATTTGTAGGCTGGCCGGGATGGATTTGAGTTCCATTTCTACTCTTTCTGCTGTATTTGCAAAAACATCGTCTACATGATGCTATCTCAAATTTCGTTCATATCTCCGGAGAAAATGTAATGACAACACAGAACATAGGCATCCTGCATCCTGGTGAAATGGGGATATCTGTTGCTGCTTCCGCAAAAAATTCTGGACATTCGGTTTTCTGGGTGTCGCAGGGTCGCAGCGAGGCTACACGCGCCAGAGCGGAACGGTTCGATCTGCGTGAGTTGCGGAGTCTTTCAGAACTCTGTGAAACTTGCTCCATGATCATCAGTGTCTGTCCGCCCAAATATGCAGGTGAACTGAGCCAGCAGGTGTTGCAGGCAGGCTTCAAGGGCATCTTTTTGGACGCTAACGCCATCTCTCCAATGCGCTCTCAAGAAATTGGCAAGCAGATGGCTCTTGTAGGGGTTGAGTATGTGGATGGTGGGATCATCGGTGGCCCTGCCTGGCAGGAAAACTCAACCTTTCTTTATCTCTCCGGGTTCCAATCTGCACAAGTGGCCGACTGTTTCGAGCAGGGCCCGCTGGTCACCCGAATCATTGGGGAGGAAATTGGCAAGGCCTCCGCAATGAAGATGTGCTACGCAGCCAAGACGAAGGGAATGACCGCTTTGCTCTGCTCCATTGTGGCCACCGCTAACGAGTTGGGAGTCTGGGAAGACCTGGAGCGACACTGGTCGGCTGAGGTGAGTGGTGCCGGCAGAAAAACTGTCGAAGATATCCGGAAAGTTACTGCCAAGGCCTGGAGATTTTCCGGTGAAATGGAGGAGATCGCTTCCACTCTTGACTTTGCCGGGCTTCCAGATGGCTTCCACAAAGCTGCTGCGGATACCTACCAGCGAATGGCTCATTTCAAGGATCATGAAGAATTGCCTGAACTGGAAGAAGTGCTTCGATCGTTGGTGCGTTCAAGTTGATACTTGAATCGCTATCTCAATGAACTATTTCACGGCTCATTGAGATAGTTCTATCTTCCACAAACTGACTGCTAGAGGAATCAAATCCCAATCGTCAATTGATCAAACAACTCTTGGCTAATGTACTGTGGCTCATACGTTCCCCCAAGCGTTTTGAGATCCGTGTAGAAGCGCTGTAGGTGTTTGATCGAACCGTTTCTCAGGTTGGTGAAGACCACCTGAATATCCTGATTGTCATTCTTGGAAAGAATTTCATCGATATCATAAATATCAACATCCTCAACGGTCATTCCAACCTGAAGTGCATCGACTTCAGACTGCTCCCCCTTAGTCATCAGAGTTTCGAACAGGCTGCTAATTTTTTGATTTTCAAAAATTCCAATGCTCTCCTGGGCTGGATCCAACAAATCATAACGATTGATCAGCTTTGCCACCGCATCCATGTGCTTCTGTTCGCTGGGCTTGATTTGACTAAAGGCGCTCAGGCCCCACTTCTCTTCTAGCAGAGTGTAGACATCTCTAGCCAACTTTTCCTCTTCTCGTAGCTGAAGAATTCCAGCCTCTTCTGCTTCATTCAAAGATTCTACAGGATATTGACTCAGGCCCTCTCCATTTCCATGAGAAGAAACCGTATCCTCTGGAGTACAAGCTGCCAAACCAATAGCAGCCAAAGAGGCAAGAAAGCTTCTTCTTCGGAGAAGACTGGATTCTGTAAGAGAGTTGAGGGAAGAGTGAATCGTTACCATAAGACCTCATCTTATTGAGTTGTTAGTGTTAAAATATAATATTATATAAATATTTAAATAATTCAATATTTATTCTACTCTTGAGTGAAAATCAATTAGGAGAGACCTGCTATTTCAGGTCATCGCGTAACGGACCACAACTGGAATTTGAATTGATTTGAAATTGCAAATTTAGGCTCTCAGGAACTGAGACTGAAGCTTTCAGGAATCTGTTGGTGTCTTTTTGTGTTTCTGAAATGCCCGGCTGAAGACATAAACCAAGACGAGGAAGATCAACGAGAGCAGGATGATCACAGGGATCAGCAACGTAGGATTGGCTAGCGACACGACCCAGATCATCGAAGTTGCAATCACGGCAAACCAGATAACAGCTACGCCACAGGCTGCAAAGAGAGTGGGCTTGCCACCCAGTTTCCAGTCTGCTGCTAGCAGGTTGGATTTGAAGCGCTTGCCACAGTGAGGACAGGATCTCGCTAAGTAGGTGAGTTTTCCTCCACATTCATCACAGTTGAAGATTCCCATCACTCCTTTCAAATTGGTTTTGCAGAAGACCCTTGGATTTCACAGCCACTTCATTTGGTTGCAGAGAAAAAGCCTCAAGCTCTTGAATTCAGTGGCAGATCGAGGATTTCGTGCAGGTTGCGGACGGTGCGCCACGCTGCTGGTTTCAGTTCACCTTCCGGGTTGTAGTGAACTCCGCGCCAGCCCACATTCTGGGCACCCTCAACGTCACTCTGCCAACTGTCCCCAATCATCACAACATCCTCTGATTCAGATAGACCTGCAGCAGCTGCAGCCTTGTGGAAGGCATCGGGATGAGGCTTCTTCACACCCAACTCTTCGCTGGTGTACATCGCTTCGAAAAAGGGGGACAGTCCACAGCATTGAAGCTTGATTCGTTGTACCTCCTCAAAACCGTTCGTCAAGATCCACATCTGGTGACCACGTCGCTGCAGCTCTTCCAGCAAGGGCAGGGTACCATCGATCAGACCCGTCTGCTGTGGAGAATACTGGATGTAGTGAATGTCCAACTCCTTTGCGAGTTCTGATGGAGCTGTGCTACCGATGGTCTGCAAAGCCATTTCGAAACGGGCTGAGCGCAGAGTCGTTTTGTCCATTCGCCCTTGACGATACTCTTCCCAACACCAGTCGTTCGTGCGTTCAAACACACGGACCCACTCAGAAAAGTCGGTCACACCCAAGTCGCTTAGTGTAAATGCCTCATAGCCCTCACGCAGCGTCTTGCGAGAGTTACTGACAAAATCCCACAGGGTGTGGTCAAGATCAAAGAAGAGTGGAACCATTCCCATCGGCATCAAGGTCTCAGTTGGTTGTGCAAAAGTAGTCTTTTCAGTAGTTCATTTTGATGCTGGAACCGTCACTTTCCCCTGGGTAATCAGCACCTGGACAGCTTGTTGGATCGCTTCGAGGCTGGAGTAGCGTGGATGGTATCCCAAACGCTGACGACTCTTTTCGATGGAGTGGCAGGAACTACGGATCACATGCCCACGAGAAGCGGCTGCGTCCTGCTCACTCATACCACCTAACCATTCATCAAAAGGCTGAAACGAGAGTCGTGGTTGCTGACCAAACCAGCGATACATCGCCTCTGCGTAGCCCTTAAGTGTCAGCGCCTGCTCGGAGACCGTGTTGAACGCTTCCCCGATCGTCGCCTGTCGATGGTGGATTGCACATAGAATCCACTGGGCTACATCATCCGCATGAACATGGTGCATCATCTCCAGCCCCAGGTTGGGCAGCATCAGTTCCTCTCCATGGGCAATCCGTGAAAACACCTCTGGGTTCAGGTTCCCAAGCGGATTGATCGGCAACCAGCCTTCCCCGACGATGTGGCCAGGTCGGAAGCTCGTTGCTGGGAAGCCTCTGCGACGCGCCTGTTCTCCCAGCCAGGCTTCCATTTCTGCCTTGTTTCGTCCATAGGGTTCAATCGGATTCGGCAGATCTGCTTCCGTCGATGGAATTGCTGTGAAGCTTCCGTAGACCCAAATTGTACTGCAGAAGAGGTAGTGATCAATCTTCCCGTGAAGTGCTTCAACGAGCTGCTGCATGCTGGGCAAATCGAAGGAGATCATGTCTACCACGATATCTGGCTGTAGAGCTGCGATCTTTGTCCCAAACTCTCCCTTGGCTTCCTCAGCAGTACGATCCAGGATCACGCTTTCCACTTGCTCCCAAGCGGAGTGGGCGCGATAGGGAGCTGAAATCCCACGGCTCACGTTGACGACCTCGTGTCCCATTGTAACCAGAGTAGGTACGAGATAACTACCTACGTGACCACTGCCACCAATGATGATAATGCGAGACATTTCTCACTCCTTCCTGCTTGCGCATGTCGGGTGTCTGGATCCAAGCCTCCCAACAGACATCCAACGAATTTCCTGGATTAACGATGAATTTAACTTCTAGCAACATCCTATGAGCTGTCCACTCCTTGTACTCGTTTAGCGTTTCACAAGCAATGGAAACACAGACGTTTTCTGTTTCTGCTCTTGGTGCTATGCTGGTTGATGTTCGTTTTATTGTCTTTGTAACCCATCACAGAAGCAGAATTTATGAAAGCAGAAGTCAAATGGCTGGAAGAATTAAAGTTTGTCGCAGAATCAGGAACCGGGCACTCCGTAGTGCTCGACACTCCGGATTCCAACAAGGGCCCCAGCCCGATGGAGATGCTACTGATGGGGATGGGAGGCTGTACAGGCGTTGATGTGATCAGTATTCTGAAGAAAGCCCGCCAAAAAGTGCAGGACTGCCGTGTTCAGGTAGAAGCTGAACGAGAAGACGACTACCCTCGGATCTTTCGCAAAATTCACCTACACTTCATCTTGAGTGGCACCAATCTTAGTGAGCACCAGGTGCAACGAGCCATTCAGCTATCCCAGGAAACGTATTGTGCGGCCTCAATCATCATGGGACGCTCCGGTGCAGAGGTAACACATTCGTATGAGATCATGGCTGAACCCCAAGAAGACCAAGCATCGTGATTTTGGAAAGTGGATGAGGTCGTGCTACACCAGCTATCAGCACTCTCCTGATCCATTCCCCTGATATTTTTTCTTGAAAAGTGTGGAGCAGATTCTTGACGATTCATGATCTGCTCCTTCTGGAAATCCAGTCTAATTTCCCTACCCCAAATCATAAGTTCGACATTTTTGTTAAATTCCGGATGTCAACTTGCAAAAAAATCACTATCTTAGTGCCTCTCAGATAAATTAGCCAACGGCTCCTGGTTCACGCTTTCCGCATCTTCTGGAGAACGATTCAGATGTTCAGTACCGGACTCAAGTTAATGGTTGTGGGCATGTTGACGGTGTTTCTCTTTCTGCTGTTGATGATTGCTTTCATCAAGCTGATTGAGATCCTGAACCGATCACATACCCAGCAGGAAGCCGAGCGACAGCGGCGTCCCTCAAAGAAACCAACGCCCCAGGAACCTCAAGTCCCGACCGTTGTCCTGGCTGCAGCGATTGCTGCGTACGAAGCCGAGCGACAGCAACTGATCAACACCTAATCAACAACCAATCATGGCAAAAAAACGCATTGAATTCATGGACACGTCCTTCCGCGATGGTTTTCAGTCCGTGTTTGGTGCACGTGTGGCGACAAAGGACTTTCTACCAGCGCTGGAAGCCGCTGTAGACGCAGGAACCACCCATTTTGAGGCTGGAGGTGGCGCACGTTTCCAGAGCCTCTTCTTCTACTGCAACGAGTCGGCGTTCGACATGATGGACGCCTTCCGCAAGACGGTTGGGCCCGAAGCCAACTTACAAACGCTAGCCCGGGGCATTAATGTCGTTGCCTTGAACCAGCAACCGCGGGACATGATTGACCTGCATGCGAAGATGTTCAAGAAGCACGGGATCACCACCATTCGGAACTTCGATGCCCTGAATGATCTGCGCAACCTGCGTTACTCCGGAGAACGGATCACTGCTGCTGGTCTGCACCACCAGATCGTAATCACCATCATGGATTTGCCTCCAGGTTGTGAAGGGGCTCACCGTGCAGAAGATTACACCAAGCTGCTACAGGACATCCTGGATTCGGATATTCCCTTCGATTCGATTTCGTTCAAGGACTCAACTGGAACTGCTCACCCGCGCAAGGTCTACGATACAATCAAAGCAGCCCGCAAGATTGTACCGGAAGACATGGTGCTGCACCTGCACACTCACGACACCGCAGGGATTGGCATCAACCAATACATGGCCGCTATCGAAGCCGGAATCAATCGAATTGATCTGGCGATGAGCCCCGTCAGTGGTGGAACAGCCCAACCAGACATCCTCACGATGTGGCATGCGATGAAGGGCACTGACTATACGCTGGATATCGATCCACTCAAGTACGTCAAGGCCCAGGAGGTCTTTGAGGATGCGATGAATGATTACTTCATCCCACCTGAATCCCGAATGGTTTCTCCACTGATTCCGTTCTCACCAATGCCGGGTGGAGCGCTGACCGCCAACACGATGATGATGCGGGATACCGGTACGCTGCACCTCTATCCACAGGTCATCAAGGAGATGGAGGAAGTCATTCGGCTGGGAGGCTTTGGTACTTCAGTCACTCCGGTTTCCCAATTTTATTTCCAACAAGCCTACCTCAACGCTACCCAGGGACGCTGGAAGAAGCTCAATCCACAATATGGGAACATGGTCCTCGGCTACTTCGGCAAAACCCCAGTGCCACCCGATCCGGAGATCATCAAGCTAGCCTCCGAACAACTGAATAAACCCGTTTTCGATGGCGATCCACTGGATATCCTCGAGGATGGCCGACCAGCTGCTGAGAAGAAGCTGCAGGAACATGGTCTGCCAATCAATGATGAGAATGTCTTCATTGTCTCCAGCTGCGAAAGCAAAGGAATTGACTTCCTGCAGGGCAAGGCCAAGGAAAACATCCGCCGCAAGAGCGTGGAAGAAGCCAAGACCCAGAAGGCCAAGGTCTCTGTTCCAGCTGCCCCGCCAGCGGCAATGGGTCCACGTGACTACACGATCACCGTTGATGGTAAGGCCTATCAGGTTCATGTTGCAGAAGGAGGGGCTGCCCCCGTTGTGCAAACGGCCAGTCCCGCACCTGCTGCGCAACCTGCAACAATCCCTGCTCCCAGCACCGCCAGTCAAGTGGTTGAAGCACCGACGCCTGGTAACATTCTGCGCCTTGAGGTCAAGGTAGGCGATCAGGTCAGTGAAAACCAAACGCTGTTGGTAATGGAGGCAATGAAGATGGAGTCAGAGGTCAAGTCTCCTGCTGCCGGTAAGATCTCAGAATTGCACGTATCCACCGGAGATACAGTACAGGCGGGTGAGCCCTTGCTGACGATCTCTAACTGAAACTGCTCTTTTCCCCAACACTTCCATGATGAAAACAGGGATGCTGAGCTACCAACGATTCTCCCGATTGTGGTTTCTGCCAATCAGTCTTTGGCTGCTCTGGCTGCTGGTGTTGCCGTTTACTGCCAGCGCACAGACCGATCCGAATCAGGTCACCATCTCCGCCCAAGGCAGACTGCAGGTGCTGGAAGTCCGAGTCAAGCAGGGTGATAACGTGGTGGCTGGCGACATCCTCGCTGTGATGAAGCAAACCGATGGTGGCAAGCTCACCCTACGCGCCGGTGCTTCGGGCGTCCTCCGCGAGTGGAAACCTTCCCCGTACCTCTACTTCGAAGACAAGGAGTCACTGGGGGTGCTGGAAATTCAACCCCTGCTCATCGAGTCTGGGAACACCGCCCCCGCGATTACCAAGGAACCAACGCTCAGTGGCATGCTGAAAGAGCTGCGCAACTCCACAGGGGTTACTAAGATTTTTCAGGGACAGGACTTGGATTGGTCAGAAGGGATCGGTCGGCTCCTGATGATCTTGATTGGCACGGGACTGCTCTATTTGGGCATCAACCGGAAGTTCGAACCTCTGCTGCTGGTACCGATTGGTTTCGGTACAATCCTGA
>CAJXNF010000050.1 GCA_913056375.1 uncultured Pseudomonadota bacterium
ATCAAAGGCTTCAACGTCAACAGCGTTCAGCAACTCAGGCCTGTCCTGCAGAACTTTGGTGTACCCGTTGAAGACAGCCTGGATAAAACGGCGCTTGCCTGGCTAGCTCCTGATCACCAGATTGTCCGTGACTACCTGCACTTCAAATCACTGGATACCGCTTGTGCGCAGGTCGAGAAGCTGATCAAACACGCATCAGAGCATGATGACAACAGAATCCGGGCCAACTACCGTCAGCTCGGTACCGACACCGGGAGAGTTAGTTGCGCTGACCCGAATCTGCAGAACGTCAAACGTGACAAGGAGTACCGGCGTGGATTCATCGCTGGACCGGGTTATGTACTTGTTATCGCTGACTACTCTCAGCTTGAGCTGCGAATTGCTGCTGAGTGCAGTGGTGAAGAGAGGATGAGGCAGGCATATAGAGACAACGTCGACTTCCACACCCGCACTGCTGCCTTGATGAATGGAATCGAGGAGGAAGAGGTCACTTCAGAACAACGCAGAAACGCCAAAACGTACAATTTTGGCGCGTTATTTGGAAGTGGCGCACAATCCATCAGAACTCAAGCAGCCAATGCAGGGCTCTACCTGACACTCGAAGAGGCACAGGAGAAGCTTGATCAGTGGAAAGGAGCCTTCCCGCAACTGATTGGTTGGCAGCGCGATCAGGGAAATAGCTCTGGTCCCGTCTACACCTTGATGGGTCGACGTCGTCTACTTACTCCTTTCTCTGACAAGTACACCACCCGCTTGAACACACAGGTCCAGGGCACTGGTGGTGACTGTATGAAAGCAGCGCTGGCCTTGCTCTGGGAGAACTACCTTTCTGTAAAGCCTGAGTGGAAACTTGTCGCTAACGTCCATGACGAAGCGGTCCTCGAAGTTCCTGAAGCTGAAAAAGACGAAGCCCAGGTTGTTCTCAAAGAGTGCATGGAGTCAGCAGCATTTGAAGTGATGCTGGTTGAAGTTCCGATCGTTGCTGAACCGGGGTGCGGTAGCGATTGGTCAGCTAAATGACGGTAACTTATTCGTTATTACGTCATTCCCGTGTCGAGGGAAGATTACGAGAAGCGATTAAAGGTCATCGTCGATCAGCTGCCCTTGGGTTTGCTACACCGCCTGATTGACGACGCTCAGTACTTCCTGGACTGGTATCACTCCAAAAAAGAATCGCGCAGGAAGTGGCGCGGTAAAAAACCATTTAAACGTTTTGACTGATGATTGACGTCCGAATCGAAGAACTGGCACTGAAAGGCATGATTGAGCCTTTTCATCATGAGTGCGTTCAACCCTGCAGCTATGACGTGCATCTCGGTGATCACATCAAAGTTGAAACTGAGCTGGGTTGGAACGACATCGACATGAGCGAGCATTCAGCAGAGAAGCCGCTGTTGATGCCACCAGGCTGCTTTGTTCTCGGGGAAACGATCGAATATTTGAAAATACCTGGGAATGTAGAAGCTCATCTACACCTCGTAAGTTCCCGCGCTCGCGAAGGACTAAACCACCTGCTCGCTGGCCTGGTCGATTGTGGCTATGAGGGGCGACTTACCCTGGAGCTGAAAAATTCTCTGCAATTTGGACAGATCCCGATCTATCCAGGATTGCGTATTGCTCAGCTAACGTTCTTTGAATACGAACGTGACGCAGCCATTCCATACCACGGGCGTTATTTTGGAGATAGCAAAGTAAGTATGGCTAAGCGTGGGACGGATGTACTCGATCTACAAAGGCCATAAAATCTATGAGATCGCCTACCCCGTAGGAGAAAACGCCGCTTATTTTGCATTCATAAATGGCGACCGTCACTACTTCAAGTCTCGGGTTGCTGCTCAGACTTATCTGGATCGGCTTTTTGGTGATCAGCAGTCCTGAACTGGATTGATCCGTCAGCATTTATCTCCCAATCAAGAAGCGTTCCGTCCTCCCATTCCAATACTTTTAACAGATCTGCTGGAAAACTAATTTCCCCGTCGTCACTGAGTGGGAGCAACCAAGTTTTTTGCGTCATGGTCTATGGAGTCGAGAAGTGCTGAAGATCTGCGAGAGGATCTAATTCGGTTAATTGAACTTTCGCGTCGTCCCTATTTAAGCGATGGGGCGCGAGCTGTCATTGCCTTACAAATAACAGTAATTCAGGAAACTTTAGATAGATTGTCTCCTCGGTAGTTCACCGAGAGGGTCTGATCGTCCCATCTTTTAAGAAGGATGTCCGCTTGCCAGCAACAGCTGCTGTAAGTGGTGATTCCGTCTGGGTAGGTGGCTTTGTAATAGACGTGACCGTGTGGGTCGTACAGGGTTTCGATCATCACTTTTTTGAACGCATCTTAATACGGTTGGCCTAGCAACCCATCCGATTTTGGTTATCTTGAGTGAGCTGCGAAAGGCCTGTTGATCGCCCTAAGACCCTTGAAGAGATCTGAATTTGCTGAATCTGCACCGGCTGCGAACCCGGTGTTTTATCGGACATACAGCCGAAAGAAAGAAGACGGAACCCGTGAAAGTTTTACCGAGGTTTGCGACCGGGTCATTAAAGGCCTGAGCGAACTCGGTCGTTTCAATGAGCAGGAGGAGCGTCTTGTAGAGCACATGCTGCTGCAAAAGAAGATGCTTCCTTCGGGACGCTGGCTATGGGTCGGTGGCACCGACTGGATAAAGGATGAGAAGAATTTTTCCGGTGCTTATAACTGCACTTCCACGGAGCTAGTGGACTGGGAAGCCTTCGGTCTGATGATGGACCTGGCGATGATGGGCTCCGGCACTGGCGCGATCATTGAACAGCGGATGATCAAGCGCTTGCCTGTAATCCGTAACAGGCTTCAGGTAGATGACGTTATCGGTATTGGAGGTGTATCTGATGAGAACCGCCAGGAGAACACACACAAGGAGTATCTAGGCAACACCCTCAAAATCACTGTCGGCGACTCACGTCGAGGTTGGGTAGATGCGTACACCGCAATACTCGAAGCCAGCTCTGAACTGGTTTTTGACTGTCAGCGTCCTGTCCATATCAAGGTCGACCTTTCACATGTTCGTCCAGCCGGTCGGAAACTGAAGGGCTTTGGTGGAACTTCTAATCCCATCAAGCTTGAAAACCTCTTCTATCGAATCGCTGACATCATCAATGGAGCATTTGGTCGTCAGCTGACCTCTGTTGAGTGCTGTCTGCTTTTGGATGAAGCGGCCACGGTGGTTGTAGCTGGCAACATCCGGCGCAGTGCCGGTATGCGGCAGTTCAACAGCACTGACATCGCTGCTGCATCTGCGAAAGACAACCTTTGGCAGCAAGACGCAGACGGTGCCTGGCGTATCGACCCACAACGAGATGCGCTGCGGATGGCAAATCACACCCGCGTCTACCACTCCAAACCAACTCGCGATGAGGTGGTGGCTGCTGTGACGAAGCAGTTCTACAGCGGTGAAGGCGCTATCCAATTTGCTCCTGAAGCCATTGCCCGTTCCAACGTCGACCTCCTCGACACTGATGAGAAGCGAAAGCAATTCATCAACCTCTATTGCGAGGAAGGTCGTGATGTAGCAGCAGCGTATTTGACCGTGCTGGATCCGCACCCGCTCCCAATGGATGACAAGGAGCTGCGGCATCGGATGAATCGCTATGGACTAAATCCTTGTGGGGAGATCCTGGGCACCGACTTCCACTGCAATCTGAGTGAGATCCACCTCAATCAGTTGGATCCAAACAACTGGCAAGAACAGGAAGACGCCTTCCGAGCAGGGGCGCTTACTGCGGGTGCGCTGCTCCATCACCGGTTTAATGTCTCTCGTTATCGGGAGAGCCGGGAGCTTGACCCGATTGTGGGCGTCAGCTTCACTGGCTTGTTCGACTTCTTTGTCCACGCTTTTGGAGCCGACTGGTTGCGTTGGTTTGTGGCAGGTCGTCCAGACACTCCAGAAGGAAAGGCCTTCAAAACGACTGAAGCGTCCTATCTGATGCGTTGGCGCAATGTGGTTGAGAAGACCCTTAAGGAGTACTGCGATAAGCACAATCTCCGCGTTCCCAACCGCAGCACCACTGTGCAGCCTGCAGGAACTAAGAGCCTTCTGACTGGAGCAAGCAGCGGCTGGCATCCTCCCAAAGCGCAGCGTTTCATCCGCCGTGTCACGTTCCGGAAAAACGACCCGGTCGCCCTGGCTTGTCTTGATTACGGCTACTCAGTTGTCCCCTCTCAGTCCGATAAGGATGACGAAGGGAAGCTGCTCGATAACCCCTTCGATCCTCGCTGCACAGAGTGGTTGGTGGAGATTCCTTATTCGACCAGCTGGGCTGATATTCCTGGTTGTGACGATGTGGACATCTCCGCGATCACTGCTGCAGCGCAGTTCGACTTCTACATGCAAGTGCAGAAGTTCTATACAGCTCACAACACCTCGGCCACGATCGAGTACCGCGAAAACGAGATCGAAGAACTCTCTGACCTGATCTATAACTCGATTGAGTCAGATGGTGGCTACATCTCCGCCGCACTGTTGGCTCGCTTTGATGCAGGTGAGACATTCCCGCGCCTGCCCTTTGAGCCCATCTCAAAAGAGATGTACCTGGAGCTTCAGGCTGAAGTCGGAGTGCGTCGTCGGAACGGCGATTTCTTTGAATCTCTGAACAAGCACGACAATGGTGAGCTGATCGAAGCTGGTCCTGCCCCTTGCGATTCGGACAAGTGTTTGATCGAAGGAGCGGACGGAATCGCTAAGCCGTTCTCTGAAGATTCCTTGTTCGCTCCTGTATGAGTTTCACATGGAGCTTAAGGAAGCTCTTGCAGTGATTTACAAGGGGCAGTCCAATGTTGCAGTTATGGCAGCCAAGTTGGATATGCCCCTTAAAACACTTCAAGCTGAATTCAGGGTTTATGTATCTAAAAACCCTATAGACCCCGACATCTGGCGCGGGGACGTAGATCTCAGCTGGCCTTACGTCTGCTGATCACAGTGTGAAATCCAAGGGCTAGAAGACTGGCTCCTAGACCAGTGACAATGGCTTCATCCCACGGACCTCCAAAATGCGTGGGATGAGCACTTAAATCAGCAATTGTTGTGAAGATTCCTGTAAACAAAATATCGATGAACAAAGTACGTCTTCTCACCAAAAGGCCACCCACCAGGCAAGCCAAGGCCGTGATAAGCCCTGTCTGGGCTGCGATCTGAGCGTGCTTCAGAGTAAGTGCGGATACGTCTCCCTGAACCATTACAAGAAGACATGAAAGCCATGCTTCACCGAATTTTTCAGGTGCATCCTTAACCGCCTCTACATAAGGCATGGTTTTATTAACTTAATTACTTTTAAGTTAATCGAAGTATGGACGAAAACACTTACAACAACTGGCTTCGCGTTAAAGAAGCTCTTGAAAAAAGTGGGAAAACTGACTCCTTCTTCTATGAACGTGCTTGCGCGATTGTCAAAACAAGACAAGATCCAGGCCCTATGCCGCCAACTTTTGCCTGAGACGGCGTTTTAGATCCTCTTTCTTCGTCCATCTCAAATAGGTCGCCTTGTGGACTTTCTCCGCGTGGCCCATCATCTCTGCAGCCACAGCAACATCAATGTGGCTGTAGTCGGGATGCGTATGGACCCGCGCTGCCCAGGCATGCCGTAAGTCGTATGTCTTCGGCTCTTCCCGCCAAAGAGCCAAGGGCCTGTGGCGTTGCATGTACTTAGACACGGCCTTACCCAGCACGACGTGACTTGCTTCAGGGTTATGACCAGGGAGCTTGAAGTTTCGAAGGTTCCAGCGCTCGATCCATTTCGGATGTGCGGGTGCAACGACGTGGAAGCCTGTCTTGGAGTTATCCGAGATCTCGATCAGACCCTCTTCATCCGGAAGACTGTGCAACCTGAATACTTCGTGGTTCCTAAGACCCCAAGTAGCGATGTAGCCAAAGACCACCTGCCAGCTGCGGTTTTCTAAACGGTCGATGAACGCTTCGACCTGCCGATCAGACGGAAGGGTTCGAGGTTCGATGGCTTTGGACGGGCTGTACTTATTGCAGGACTTGATGCGGTCCATCCAGTTCCGGTCTAGGTCGACGCCTATTTCGATGAGCCGGTTACACGTCACCAAGCGCCTGGTGCGTTCCCTGGAGTTCTCACCAGAGCTTTCCACCCATTGTTCAATCTTCAGTGGGCTGACAGATCCTGTGAAGAGTGCGAGGGCTCTGGAATGCCTCCAGTAGTCGGGATGCGTGTCCTGGATCTCCAGCTTCCGTAGGTGGGTTTCCAGCTCTAAAGAAAGCGCTCTCCATCCGGTGTAACCGGGCTTCTCTGCAGCTCTCTTCAAGTCAGCGAGCGCGTTCGGGTTGTCGTCCAGGTGGAGGCAGAGTTTGAAGACCCGATCGACCGCGTCTGGCTCCTTGGAGTAGATGCCGGTACTTTTCCTGTCAGATCCATCCGGAAAAGGACAGATTGCTTTGACGTAGAACACCGGACTCTGAGAAGTCAGTCGTATCCTGAAATTGCTGCCCATCTCCATTAGGACAGCGTTCTTTTTCACCCAGTTTTCCTTGCTAGTGGGTCTGCCCAATTGTTTGCCTGCCATCGGTTTAACCAGAGTAGGTTGAGACTGACTGCAGCGCAAGAGATTTCAGTGATAGCAGTTGACCTCATTAGGTTGAACCAATCTCAAGTAAACAAGAAAAAATCCCGGAAACACCATGAAGTGCTCCCGAGATCCCTTGCCTCGCAACGGCTTTGAAAATGGAGCCAAGGAGACTCGAACTCCTGACCCCCTGCATGCCATGCAGGTGCTTTCCCTTGCAAGAGAATGGATCTCATTGAGACTCTGCTAGTTACTTTGCCTCTAGCGCTGAAGACCCAAAAAGCTTAAACAGAATTCTGTATCGATGCAAACAGTAGCAATTGCTACTAAACTGGGGTTACGTTGAGCCGAAAGGCTGCAGTTCACGCTCACCAGGCAACGGGGGTGAGTTCTCTGATGGAGCGATCCATGAACGTGCTCGAAATGATCCGTCGTAAGCAAGTCCGCGAAGAGCGGCTCCAAGCTGCCCGTAAGGTCTCCCTCTGCTACAGAGGCGTGATCTATGAGCGGTTTATCAAGGCCAACTGATCAAGCCCATTGGTACATTTGAGTGTCAAAAGTGGCATTCAAATGTTTATCCCAAACGAAGATTTAGAGAGCCCGGACCTTTTGGTTACGGGCCTTTCTTTTGAGCCGGATAAGGTGGCTAACCCGTCTCACTACAATCAAGGTGCGTCTCCATATGACATGGCTAGAAGCATGTATGGAGCCGAAGGTTTACTGAAGTTTGTAACAGTAAACGCTGTAAAATATGTGAGTCGTTACCCTCATAAACACAAGGGTAATCCTGATCAGCAATTATCTGATCTGGTGAAAGCTCGACAGAGCCTAGACACAGCTATAGAGCTGCATAAAGAAATTTACGGCAACGACATCGTCCGCCATGGGTGAAAAGGTAAAGTACGTCAGATTCCGCTTTACAGGTACTCTCGAAGATCTAAATGAGATCCGGGAAGAAGTGGAAGAGGTCATGAAATCCCATGGTTGGAAGCGAGGATTTTCAGAAATGGCTCCGTTAGAAGCCAACCCTGATATCTACGCGCTTGCAACAGGATGGAAGCGTTTTAAAGACGAAGGTTAACGTTTACCCTGACCTCTATAAACCTTTCGATTACTAGAACGTTTAGTCCGGCCAGAGAATTTCTGCGACCGGACTCTACGTCCATCACCAATACGGGTCCGCTTGGGGGAACCGCTAACAAAGTCGATTCCTGAAATACTTTTTGCCATTTTTGTAGTTAAGCCTCAATCTCTAAGCAATGAGGCGAAGTTTTTGATTTAAAGATTTCGTGGATTTCTTCCCGCTGTTGGTGATAACGAGGTTGTTGAAAGTAGGGATCGGCATACAGACGCTCAACAGCGCCGTAATACTGAGCACAACTTAAAGACCAAGCGAGAAAAAATTCCATAGCTATTTAATCATGATTCCCCAACCGGAGCCCTCACCTTCTACAGTCCAACGAGGAAGAATATCGTCGTAGGTATAAGTGATGTGATCACCATTCTTGTTCCAGGTGTAGCCACCGTTGGGGTCTAATTGACCCATAGGATCACAAACGATGAGACCATTCTCATTAAACCCAACAACTGTCAACCAATGACCACCACCTGTAGGTGCTGATTTAGGCCCGTTATGAAGGATGCCGATAGGAACCGGATATCCTTTTTTGAGCTGTAATTTGATGTCGGCAAGATCAAGGTTTTGTCGGAACTCAGCATCCAAGCCGAAGCTTTCTAAGGCGTAGAGTTGCGCATAAGGATCAGTGGTGTCACCGTACTCATTCACCTTTTGCAGGTAAAAATCATCCTTATGACCCTGCAAAACACCAGGGCAGAGATAATCAAGGGCCATAGCGCAAGAGCTTGAGAAACACATGCGAAAACCTTGATCTGTATCCGAATCAATCTGCGAAAGATAAGGAACGTTCAGATTGACGTTTAACCCATCTTGAGCAGCCGGTGCTTGGCTGTATTGATCCATAAGATCAATAAGCTTGTCCGAATAATCAGGGTCTGTAGCGTACCCTTCCTTTACAAGAAGGCGAGCAGCTTCATCGCGGTTAGATGCCCTGTTAATGCCTTTGTAATTGCCGTAGTCCTTGTACCAACGGTTTACAACGTAATTGGCAGCTTCATCGATACTGGCGAAGTTTTTGAACCAAGCACAAGTGGTAACCCATTGGCCGTTGAGAAACTCTTTGGTTTCTTTACGCGTGCAGTGGGTTTCAGGACGACGACCGCCACCTTTCACACCCCAATAGTTCCATTTACCGGAGGGGTACTTACCAAAACCGCTTTCAAGCGCCCATTGAGCAGCTAAAAGCTCAGGAAACTTAGCACCAGCGTTGCGACCTGCAGCAGTGATTCCACCCCAAGTGTTGTCGACCTTCTCAGCTACAGGAGGGGATTCAAGAGGTGCGCGAAAAAGCTTCACCCATTGAGCCTGATCACAAAGGAGCGATGGATCGGTCTCCTCAATATCGTCCTGAAGCCGCAGAACCGCAGCCACATGCTGCTGATTAGTCGGATCGTAATAGCGGAAAAAATCAGCGAGTTTCCCCGTTGGGAAGATCGTCATCGTCTACAAAATCGTATTTGGATTGCAGGGCACCTCCCAATAGACGTTGCGCTTCCGATCCATCTGGGGGATGTTCGATAAAGCGTGGCTGTGGTTTAGGTGCGTCAGGCTGGCTCTCTAACCAGGCTTGTTCTGCCTGCGTAATCTTTGACGGCAGTGTCTTATAAAACTTCTGCGCACGAATCATCCGGCGAATGTCTTCCCAGACAGACCGTGAGTGATAAGTCCATAGAAACTTACCGTCAGGCGGCCAATTTACTTTTTTCGGTCTTTCAGCAGGGCTGACAGTGCAGCGCTGGCAAGCTGAAACATCGAATTTGATTTGACCTTTTCGTTAGGGATGAGGGCCAGAATCTCAGAAACAGCGGCAAGCACTACCCAAAAAATGGGGGATTCAATGATACCCATATCAAGTAAAACTACTTTGCGTTTTTATTGTACCCGATCAAAATTTGGTCCAACTTATAATCCATTCGATCGATCCGGTCATCAAGACGTTTAAGGATCATACTGAGATCGTCCTTGTCGACATAGTCCTTAGCAAGGCGCAATTCAATAGTATCCATGCGCTGATCGACAAGTGTAATGTGGTCGGCGTGACGCTTATCAATAGATTCAAATTTGCGGCCAAGTGTAAGAAATGCCGAAGCAGCTCCACCTACCACACTGAGCACTAAGCTCAGCGGAAGTACAGGTTCCACGCTATAAAAGTGCTCTTTTACCTAATATAAATGACTACTCAAGGTCAAGAGCTGTCTTGATTTCACCTGTTGTAGAGGCGGCATCAATTTGATCTTGGATTGTGGCGTATTTGGCGCGGATTTCTACGCGAGCAGCTTCTGCTTCGTCGGCATCACTACCTGGAATCTGTTTGGCAATTACATCATCATAAGGTGCAAATTCTTCTGCCCGTTTCGCACGGCGATATTCATGACCAATCTCCTTGGATTTAGTCAGGTCTTCAGTAATAGTAGAACCTGTGCATACCCATGCATCACGGAATGTCCGGTCTGAAGGAATAGCATCGTCATCAACAATCTCGTAGCTGAGACCATCAGGAATGACCGTTTTGACCAACTCATCAATCGGGACTTCACCGGTCGGATGGACAACGGCCAAATTATTTTCGTCCGGATCGAAATAAACAATTTTTGACACTAGGTGCCTCCAAAGACAACAACAGAAACCTCAATGGCATCATAAAAACCACTTGTAGCTAGGTTTGTACACCTAACTCCCACATAACTGGTGTTAGCGCTTTCGCGCCTTATGGTTGGACTCACGGCACCTGAACCACCACCAGTGTCATACTTACCACCGGCCACCGAGCAGTAATTGTTATTGGACATTGCAGTTGTAAAGTTGGCTCGATACCTTCCAACTCCACCGTCTGTAATTGAACTAATGTTGTAAGAATCTCGAATGGTCACTGTCCCTTGGCCATTGAAATTTACCCAAGCTGTAGCCAGTTGGTCAGTCGATCCAGTCAGTCCTCCACTGCTGGGAGTCTGCCATTGACAGTCGAAATCGCTAGTACCTACTTTCGTAAGAACCTGAGCTGTAGAACCTCCCTGAGGGAGTGTTCCTATGCTTGTCCAATGGGCGTCGTAATTATAAGCAGAGGTTTTCTTAAGAAACTGTCCTTGTGATCCACCGCTAGGCAAGAAACCTTTGTATGTCCAGGCTGAATCGAAATCGGTTGCAGACTGCTTTTCTAAAACATAGCCGTAAGTACCTCCAGTCGGCACAAACCCTTTTGTCGACCATAAAGTGTCGTAATCGGTGCTGGTATGTTTAAGAAGAACTTGATTGGCTGAACCGCCAGAAGGAACGCCAGCTCCCGTGGCACCTGTTGCCCCAGTAGGCCCAGTTGGACCGGTAGCGCCATCAGCCCCGTCTGCTCCATCTGCACCGGCAGGGCCGGTAGCCCCTGTCGCACCACGGGGGATTGTGAAATCAAAGGTTGCTGCAGAGCTGCTACCGCTATTGGTGACAGTCGCGTTAGAACCAGCTGCTCCAGTTGTGACTGTTCCAACTGAGATTGTTGCGGCGGCTCCGTCACTGCCGTCCGCGCCATCAGCACCTGCTGCACCAGTAGCCCCGGTCGGACCAGTAGCTCCTGTCGCCCCTCTCGGGATACTGAAGTCGAATGTGGCAGCAGAGCTGGTGCCGCTGTTAGTAACCGTGGCGCTGGAACCAGCTGCTCCAGTTGTGACTGTTCCGACAGAGATCGTTGCCGCAGCACCATCCGCACCATCAGCTCCAGCAGCACCGGTAGCTCCCGTGGCACCTGTAGCGCCTGTAGCACCGCGAGGAATACTGAAATCAAATGTGGCGGCTGAGGATGTGCCGCTATTGGTCACAGAAGCAGAAGATCCTGCAGCACCTGTCGTGACCGTACCTACAGAGATTGTGGCAGCAGCTCCATCTGCACCGTCTTGACCGTCAGCTCCTGCAGCGCCTGTGGCTCCGGTTGCGCCTGTAGCACCCGTAGGACCAGTTGCTCCTTGGG
>CAJXNF010000051.1 GCA_913056375.1 uncultured Pseudomonadota bacterium
CTTCTGGAAGTCAGTGAAGAAGATCTGGAATGGGAACCCGGCAAGTTCTTTGTCAAGGGAGCCCCGGAGCGTTCCAAAACGATTCAGGACATTGCGTTTGCGGCTTACACCAACCATCCACAGGGAATGGAAGCTGGGCTGGAAGCGACACACTACTATGATCCACCCAATCTGACCTTCCCCTTTGGATCCTATATCTGTGTGATGGACATTGATCCCAAAACCGCGGAGATGAAGATTCGTCGTTTCGTGGCGATTGATGACTGCGGAAATATTATCAATCCAATGATTGTCACAGGTCAGGTGCACGGTGGTTTGGCAATGGGCATTGCCCCGGCGATGTATGAGGAGTTGATCTATGATGATGATGGTAACATTCTCAACGGTACCTTCATGGACTACCTACTGCCAACGTCAGTAGAAACTCCGAATTGGGAAACCGGGCATACGATCACACCTTCTCCACACCACCCACTGGGTGCCAAGGGTGTTGCGGAGTCCCCAACCGTGGGAGCACCCCCTGCAGTGGCTAACGCCGTGGTGGATGCGCTCTCTCACTTGGGTGTGACCCATGTTGATATCCCCGTCACTCCCTTCAAGGTCTGGAAGATCCTGAAGGAAAAGGGCGTCATTTCCTAATTAGCTGACTAGAGGAGCCTCTGGGGCTCCTCACTCTCCTTTCTCTCCAAATCCAATTTTTCCATGACTAACTTGCCTCTGCCTGTAGATCCTCAGGCAGTGGTCACAGAGCTCCAGGCTACCGGATACGTAGCCGATGAAGCGCTGGCGACCTCAGCCTTTCTGCTATTACATCTGGGCCGACCCTTGCTGTTGGAAGGCCCCTCTGGAGTTGGTAAGACGGAACTGGCCCAGGCACTGGCTACTTTGTGCCAGACGGAATTGATTCGTTTGCAGTGCTATGAAGGGCTCGACGTGCACAGCGCTGTTTACGAGTGGAATTACCAGAAGCAGCTCTTGGCTATCCGACTGGAAGAAGCGAGTGGCGTCAATCGTCTGGACAGCAAACAAGCACAAATTTTCAGCGAAGAATTTCTGTTGGAGCGACCACTGTTATCAGCCTTGCGTCATTCAGCGAAGTCTCCCGTGTTGCTGATCGATGAGGTAGACCGGGCCGATGAGGAATTTGAAGCCTTTCTGCTAGAGTTGCTCTCTGTCTTTCAAATCACGATTCCAGAGTTGGGGACTGTGCAGGCGACTCACCGTCCTCATGTGGTGCTGACTTCAAATAGGACCCGTGAGTTGAGTGATGCACTCAAGAGGCGCTGTCTGTACCACTGGATTGGTTATCCCGATGCAGAGCAGGAGCAGGAGATTGTGCGTCAGCGATTACCTCAGGTAGAAGCAGAGTTGGCGCGTCAAACAGTGCAATGTATTCAGTCTTTGCGAGAACTCCCACTGAGCAAATCACCAGGCGTCGCTGAGACCCTGGATTGGGCTCAGGCACTCCTGCTGCTCAATCGCCCACATCTGGATGAACTGACTTTTGAACGCACCATGGGATGTGTGCTGAAGTCGACAGAAGATCAGGAACTGGTACGCAAGCGAGGTCTGGACAATCTATTGACCGCAGCCGTGGGATGAAGTCGACGAACATGTTCGTCACGGAACACATGAATGCGCAGACAGACCTGACCGCAGCTGTGATTGGGTTCTGTCGCTTTCTGCGCCGTCAAAATTTTCGGGTCGGTGTCGCAGAAACCCTGGCAGCCTTGGAAGCTTGTCGAGTGGGCCCTTTGGATCAGCGCTCCTATCTCCGTGCCGCACTGCGTGCGCTCCTGTGTTCTTCGAGGCAGGAGAATGAACAATTCGATCCTTTGTTCGATCAATACTGGCATCCAGGGCCTCCACCACCTCGGAAAACTGCCAATGACCGACCGCCTGTCAACCCACTGGGTGTTGTTACGCGTCAAAAGCGATCACTATTGACTTTTGCCAGCTCAGCACAAGAAGCCAGTGATCAAACCCGTGAAGACGAAGAAGTGGCCGGTGCGAGCCTGCAGGAAACACTGAGGCGTACCGATTTCTCTACGATCCCAATGTCTCAGCTTGAAGAGCTAGAGCAGTTGACGCGACGGTTGGCTGAGCAACTCAGTGCACGACTTTCTCGTCGACAGCGTCCTTCTCCACATTCTGGTCGCATCAGTCTTCGAGGAACGATTCGACGCAATCTGCAGCATGGAGGAGAGCCACTTCATCTCTGTTTTCGTCAACGACGTGAGCGTAAACCAGGATTGGTCGCCTTTCTGGATATCAGCGGTTCCATGGATCAATACAGCCTGTTTTTCCTGCGTTTTCTGCATGCACTGCAGCAGCATTTTCGCAGGATGGATGGCTTCCTTTTCAGCACACGATTGACACCAATTTCTGAAAAGCTAAAGACGCGTGCTTTTCCAGATTCACTACGACGACTGGCTGAACGGGAGGAGGCCTGGTCGAGTGGAACAAGAATCGGTAGTTGCCTGAAAGATTTTCACACGGAGTATTCCCGCTCAATGCTCTCAAGAAATACCATCGTACTGATCCTTAGCGATGGTTATGATACTGGTGCCCCCGATTTGTTAGCTCGGCAACTCCAACGCTTTCGGGGCAAGGTGCGCAAGGTGATCTGGCTCAATCCACTGCTTGGAACACAGGGTTATGAGCCGGCAACAGCTGGTATGCAGGCTGCGCTACCTTGGGTAGATGCTTTCCTGGCAGCACATAATCTGCAAAGTTTGCTGGATCTTGAATCTCATTTCTAGATCACAGACTTTATCGCTCTAAGTGCCACTTCGGCAGGAAGATTAATTTTTTTAAAAAACTCAAAGGAATCTGTAAATTTTTTATGTTATTCTAATTTGTTTAACTAACCAAACTACCTTCAGACGCTCCGTCTCACGTTAATTTGATCCAAATCAACGATGAAAGAAAACGATTCGGAGATTAACTAGAAATGCCATTTATTCTGAGAGGAGAGGCAAATGGAAGTCACGGCAGATAAAAATTTTACTGTCAACGCACCGGTAGACAAAGTATGGGGACTACTGAGTGATCCCAGCCGTGTAGTGGTTTGTGTGCAAGGAGCACAATTAACTGAAATTGTTGATGACAATAACTTCAAAGGGAAGATCAGCGTCAAGATTGGGCCTGTCACCAGTAAGTTCAATGGAGAGGGACGCTTTGAGAAGTTAGATGCTCAGAACAAGGAAATGGTCCTCCAAGGCGCCGGTAAGGACACGGGTGGTAAAGGTAGCGCTTCTATGACCATGACGGTTAATCTCAAGGAAGTAGACGGCGCAACCGAAGTGACCAGCAGTATCAAATTGTCGATTACAGGAAAGTTGGCTCAGTTTGGTTCCCGAATGATTGTAGCGGTCAATGATAAGCTGATTGAACAGTTCGTCGCCAAATTCCGGGAAGTTGCGGAAGGTGGAGGCGAAACTGCAGCAGCCCCAGCACCCGCTGCACCAGTCACAGCAGCCCCAGCAGCGACGACTGCAGCATCCAGCCAGCCAGCAGCAAGCACAGTAGAGCCTACCAGTGCTGCTGATCCTGCCTTGGAAGGTCGTGTTGCCGAACTGGAAGCCACTGTGAAACGACTGGAAACCCAGATTCGAGTCATGCAGACCCAACTGAATGCGGAGGAGCCAGAGCCTGTCAATGGACTACAACTGGTCGGTTCCGCTCTTAAGGGAATGTTCGGAAAGAAGTAACCTATGCTCAGCGTAATTTTGCTGGCAGCTGGAGAGTCCCGGCGGATGGGAGAGCG
Organism: uncultured Pseudomonadota bacterium; assembly: GCA_913056375.1. Lineage (GTDB taxonomy): Bacteria > SAR324 > SAR324 > SAR324 > NAC60-12 > JCVI-SCAAA005. Next base: position 3,770 of record CAJXNF010000051.1, read on the forward strand.
TAACAAGCTGCTGCTACCTTTCCGGGAGTCTTGCTTCTTGGCCCACATTGCTGATCAAATTCTTGCAGCAAAACCTGATGAATTTTTGGTTGTTGTGGGACACGAACAGGAACGCATTCGAGAAGCCCTAGCTAATCGTCCGATTCAATTTGTGGAGAACCCGAATTATGCCGAAGGCATGACAACCTCGATTCGGGCGGGGATTCAAGCTGCCTCCTCTGAGGCTCTTGGCTTCATGATCTGTCTCTCGGACTTGCCGTTCATTGAGACAGCTGAGTATCAGGAATTGATGGGCCAGTTCAAGCTGCTGCTTGCCGAAAATCCTCAACTCATTCTCCGTCCAGTTGTTGAAGATCAACCGGGCAATCCAGTGCTCTTTTCAGCCTCTTATCGCGAAGAGTTGTTGAGTCATGCCAAGATGGAAGGATGTCGGGGATTGATTCGTCAATACAAGGAGCGTGTCCATCGGCACCCAATGAATACGGATCACGTTTTGCGGGATATTGATACACCAGAGGAATATGAGCGCTACTTTGTCGACCAACCAGCCTGAAACTACATCTTCAAAGAAAGGCCCCTGTCCCGGAAAACTTCCGGCGACTGGTATGCCCAGCCTGTTTGGCAACCTGTCTTCCGTTTCCAACCGAGGAACTATGTCCACTGAGTACTATGATAAAGTCAGCGAACTGCTGCAAAATGAAGCTGCTTTCGCTACGGCCACCGTAATCAAAACAGTCGGTTCGGCTTCAGCCAAGCCAGGCTCAAAGTCAATCATCGGCGCCGATGGGATGTCGATCTTGGGTTGGGTTGGTGGTGGTTGTGCAGATAGCGCTGTCCGAGAAACTGCCCTCGAATGTCTTCAGGATGGTCAGACAAGAATTATTGAAATCGACCTAGATGATGAAGTGCTTGGTGTGGGGATGCCGTGTGGTGGCAAGATGGAAGTTTATGTGGAGCCTTTCCTGCCCCAACCAGAGTTAATGCTGGTGGGACAAGGCCGGATTGCAGAGTTGGTAGCGGAACTTGGACGGTTGCTGCACTTCCGAGTCACCGTTAACAGCCCAGGAGCAACCCGCGAGGATTTCCCATTTGCTGACCAACTGATCACCGATGATACCGATTACCAGAAAATCAATCCTGGACTGAACAGCTACGTGATCGTGTTGACCCAGCACAAGGGCGACCAGCAGGTAATTCAGGCGGCCCTGCGCGGTACCCCCCGCTACATCGGTCTGGTTGCGAGTGCCAAGCGCTCGCGCCTTGTCGTCGAATATCTCAAGGAAGGTGGAATGGATGCAGATGCCTTGCGTCATGTACTGCGAGCTCCTTGTGGATTGGATCTGGGTGGTAGAACACCTGAAGAGATTGCCCTGAGCATCATCACCGAAGTGGTTAAGCTGCGCCATGAGCGTACAGGCTTATCGATGATGGAAGTCAAGCAGTGCAGTATCTGATTTAATTTTTGTTGTGCGTTCCCTGCTTGAAGCCCGCTCAGACTTCCCGATTCTAAAACGGGTGATTCACGGTCACCCGTTGGTTTTCCTCGATAATGCTGCGACGACACAGAAACCTCAGCCTGTTCTGAATGCCCTACTAGAATTCCTGACTCACTCCAACGCCAATATCCATCGTGGAGTCTACCAACTCTCAGAGGATGCGTCTGACGCTTATGAAAAAGCGCGTCAAGCGGTTGCTGGCTTCATTGGTGTGAAGGATAGCCGACGGGTAGTTTTCACCCGAGGCACAACCGAGTCCATCAATCTCGTCGCTCAATCTTGGTTGCGACCACGTCTTCAGGCTGGAGATCGGATTGTCCTGACAGAGATGGAACACCATTCCAACCAAATTCCTTGGCAACTGGTTGCGCAGGAGCGACAAGCTGAATTGGATTATGTTTCCATCACAGATTCAGGTGAGTTGGAACTGAATCATTTGGAGAAACTGCTAGCTCAGCGTCCGCGACTGTTGGCTGTGACAGCAGTTTCCAATGTGTTGGGAACAATCAATCCTTTGGAAACGATTCTTGATCTTGCTCAACGTTATGAAGTTCCTGTAATGGTTGATGCAGCGCAAGCTGTTGGCCGGATACCACTAGAAGATTGGGCTGAGCGTTGTGATTTTCTCGCTTTTTCTGGTCACAAACTCTATGGTCCTACCGGGATTGGAGTGCTGTGTGGGCGCTTTGATCGATTAGATGAGATGTCGCCCTGGCAAGGTGGGGGTGGCATGATTGCCAAGGTTGGTCGCCAGAGTTCCAGTTGGGCTGCAATTCCAGCACGATTGGAAGCTGGTACGCCTCCAATTGCCGAGGCAGTTGCTTTGCAGGCCGCAATCGAATACGTGCAGCAATGGGGTGTTCCCAAGATTCGGCAGCATGAGCAGGAACTGGTTGCTCATGCGCTCAACCGCTTGGCAGAGGAGCCAGACGTAACAGTCTATGGACCATCACAGGCCTCGAAGCGTACCGGGGTCGTTTCTTTCGACTTAGAGGGTGTGCACCCTCATGATGTGGCACAAATCCTTGATGAAACAGGAATTGCAGTAAGAGCTGGACATCACTGTACACAGGTCCTGCACGAGCGTCTTGGTGTGCGGGCCACAGTTCGTTTGAGCATGGCGCTCTACAACACGCTTGAGGAAATCGACAGCGCTGTCTCAGCTCTGGCCAATGTACGAAAGGTTTTTTCATGAGCGAATCGCTCTATCGAGATATCCTCAAAGATCATATGCATCACCAACGTTTTGCTGGCCGGCTGGAACCGGCAGATCTGAAGGCGGTCGTGCATAATCCGCTTTGTGGAGATGAACTGGAGTTGACCATTGTGCTGGGTGGTGATCCCTCGGAGGGTGCTCAACGTCCGATTCAAGAAGCCCGTAATCAAGTGCGTGCTTGTTCCATTTGTGTTGCTTCGGCTTCATTGATGGGAGAAAGCATCCAGGGTTTGTCCTTGGAAGAAGCGAATAACCTAGGAACTACTTTTCGAGAGGCAATGGAAACGGGTGAATTGCCCGATTCTCCTCCAGAATTTCTGCCCCCGTTGATGGCCATTCGAAAGCACAAGAGCCGCATCCGTTGTGCAGCATTGGCCTGGAATGCGCTGGAAGAATGTACCCAACAAGTCACTAACCCCAAATCGGAAGGTTGATGCAACACGAGCAACTGCAACGCCTGCAGCAATTACTGGAAGAACAAGACTATATTGCAGATCGAAGCATTGTGATGTCTGTGTACTTGGCGATGACGCTTCGCAAGCCGCTGCTGATTGAAGGACCAGCGGGTGTCGGTAAAACAGAGATCGCCAAGGTGATGGCTCGAGCGCTGGATACGGACTTGATCCGACTTCAGTGTTATGAGGGCCTTGATGCCAACATGGCCCTCTACGAGTGGAATTATCAGCGTCAATTGCTGCACCTGAAACTCGATGAAAACAGCACTCGCTCTCTTGAAGATCGAGAGGCTTCTATTTTTGGTGAGCAGTTCTTGCTCAAACGTCCGCTGTTACAGGCACTGACTCATCCAAAAGCACCGGTTTTGTTGATTGACGAACTGGATCGAGCGGATGAAGAGTTTGAAGCCTTCTTGCTGGAAATACTCTCCGAATGGCAAATCACGATTCCAGAGATTGGTAGCATTCGCGCTGAAGAGCCACCCTACGTAATCCTGACAGGGAACCGCACCCGGGAACTCTCTGACGCTGTGCGGCGGCGTTGTTTCTATCTTTGGATCGATTACCCGCCTTACGAGAAAGAGCTCTCGATTGTGCGCAACAAGGTACCTGATGTTGACGCAGAACTAGCAGGACAAATGTGTCGTTTCATGGAACTTGTGCGTCAGCAGAAACTGGAAAAAATCCCAGGGGTAGCGGAAACCCTAGATTGGGCCAGGGCCTTGGCAGCCTTACACCAAGATCACCTTGAGCCAAGCATGGTAGAGGAAACTCTGGGGCTAATCTTCAAGGACCGCAATGATGTCCGCCAGGTACGGGAATCGCTCACAGATTTCCTAGGGCGCTTGGGCATCCAGGCCAAGGAGATGAAAACGGCAGAGGAGTCTCCAACGGCTGCGAACTGATCACATCCAAATGCTTCCCGACAGCTCCCTAATCGAAATTCCTTCCCCCAAACGAAAGTCAGAGACTCGCTTTGATGATCTGGCTTTGCGACGTGAGTTCAGCGCAAATGTAGTGGGTTTTTGTCGTTGGTTGCGACGACACGGATCCAGTGTCAGTGCATCTGAGCAGATGGATGCTCTCCGAGCTCTGGATGCGATTGATTTGTTGGAAGAAGAAGATTTCTATTGGTCTTTGCGTACCACCTTGGCCAAGAGTACTCGGGAACAGGAAATTTTCGATGAACACTTCCGGCGTTTCTGGTACGTCTGGGATAAAGCAGACCAGCTCAGTTTCCGAGATGAAGAAGAGGCGGAAGCTCCATCGGTCATCATTGATGATCGTCCCCGCAAGCAAAAATACCTGACAATCAACGACTGGCTGAATAATGCGGATCAAGCTAGCGAAGAGCAGGAAGCCGCTGGCTACAGCCCTTTTGAGGTTGTCACAGAACGAGATTTCAGTGATTTCCTTGCACAAGATCTAGATGAAGTTGCTCGACTAATCAATGAGATTGGCAAGTCTTTGGCTGTGCGTTTCAGTCGTCGCACTAAGGCTTCCCGACAGCGTGGTCCCTTGGACTTGCGACGTACGATGCGAAGTAGCCTGCGACGAGGTGGAGAATTACTCGACTTAGCTCATCGAGAAAGAAAACGGCAGAAACTCAAGCTGGTACTGCTCTGTGATGTCAGTAAGTCGATGGATCTCTACAGCCGCTTCTTGATCCAGTTTTTGTATGCTTTCCAGAGTGTATACCGCCGGATTGAAACCTTTGTCTTCAGTACTTCGTTGCATCGGGTGACAGAGATCCTGCAAACGGAGGATCTAGAGGAAGCGCTCAATCTAATGTCTGTGACTGTTCCAGATTGGTCTGGAGGTACAAAAATTGGCGAATCCTTTGGTGAATTTGTAGAGCAGTATGCTTTGAGTTTGCTTGATCCTGGCACGGTTGTCTTGATAATCAGCGATGGTTGGGATACTGGTGACGTGGAATTGTTGGGTGAGAGCATGCGGGTAATGAAATTACGTTCACGCAGTGTGATCTGGCTGAACCCGTTGATGGGCAATCCGGATTATCGTCCTTCGACGCAGGGGATGCAGGCTGCAATTCCTTATATTGATATCTTGGCTTCTGCTCATAATTTGAGTAGCTTACGTCGGTTGGTTCGTCAGTTAGCCAAAGTTCAGCGTGGTAGACAGTTGCGTATTGATGCGACTCCGCGCTATGGTACGTGATCGTAAAAATTAGACTTGATGTCATAACTGGTCTCTCACCAGTTTGTTCTCAAGGAAACGGCCTGACCGTTGGCCTTGCTTTCTCTTGTTCCACGATTGGAACTATAAACCATTTTCTTCCTGAAGGAGGAGCGCATGAAGGTATCTATGACTGTCAATGGGGTGGCAGTTTCTCACGATGTAGAACCCCGCACTTTGCTCGTGCAGTACCTGCGCGAAAATCTTGGACTAACGGGCACCCACGTTGGTTGTGACACTAGCAGCTGTGGAGCTTGTACACTGATTGTGAATGGCGAGGCCGTCAAATCTTGCTCCTTGCTGGCAGCTCAATGCGAGGGAGCAGAAGTCACTACAATCGAAGGATTAGCAGCGAGTGACGGGACCCTGCATCCGATTCAGGAAGGCTTCCGAGAGAAGCACGGACTACAATGTGGGTACTGTACACCTGGAATGATCATGTCTTCTGTACAGTTGCTTCAACGAAATCCAGACCCAAGCGATCAGGAAATCCGCCACGCCCTTGAAGGGAACTTCTGCCGCTGCACAGGTTATGACAACATCGTCAAAGCAGTTCAGTGGGCTGCTTCACAATCTTGAGACCACAAGGAGGAATTCATGGGTAAGATGATTGGAGAATCGATCAAGCGAGTGGAAGACCACCGCTTCATCACTGGTACAGGAGAGTACACTGACGATATTGTATTGGCGCGAATGACTCACGCCTACGTGCTTCGTAGCCAATTGGCGCATGCCAAGATCAAGAGCATTGATACTGCAGCAGCTAAAGCCGCAGACGGAGTTGTTGCCATTTACACGGGCGCGGATGTGGCTCACATCAACGGCCTTCCCTGTGGTTGGCAGGTCAATTTCACCGACGGTGAAGTGATGCGCGAGCCAAAGCATCCACTGCTTGTGACAGATAAAGTTCGTCACGTAGGAGACGGAGTCGCTCTGGTTGTCGCTGAAACCAAGCAGCAGGCCCGTGATGCTGCAGATTTAATCGAGGTGGATTACGAGGAATTGCCAGTTGTAGTAGATGCTTCCAAGGCGCTCGAGGCTGGTGCTCCGATGGTACACGATGAGTTGCCTGACAACCGAGCTTTTGACTGGCAGTTGGGTGACAAGGCAGCAACAGATACGGGTCTTGCCCAAGCTCACCACGTTACCAAGATGAAGATCCGTAACCAGCGCTTGGTTCCCAATGCAATCGAACCACGCAGCTACATTGGCGATTATAGCACGGCCCGTGATCAGTATACACTCTACACTTCTTCCCAGAATCCACATGTAATTCGATTGCTGATGTGTGCGTTCGTGTTGGGTGTCCCAGAGCATAAGGTCCGTGTTGTTGCTCGTGATGTTGGGGGCGGTTTTGGTAGCAAGATCTACCACTACGCCGAAGAAGCTCTGGTCACCTGGGCTTCCAGGCAGATTGGTCGACCTGTCAAGTGGACAGCAGAGCGAAGCGAGGCATTTGTGACTGATGCTCATGGCCGCGACCACAATACTGTTGCTGAAATGGGTTTTGACAAGGATGGCAACATCACAGCTTTGCGTGTTCACACAGATGCTAATCTGGGTGGTTACCTGTCAACCTTCTCTTCCTGTGTGCCTACCTATCTTTATGGCACCTTGCTGCAAGGGCAATACACCACTCCAGCGATTTTCGTAACGGTCAATGGTGTCTTCACACATACCACCCCAGTTGACGCATATCGCGGTGCAGGACGTCCGGAAGCGACATATCTGCTAGAACGCCTGATGGACACTGCAGCAGCTGAGATGGGAATGGACCCAGCCGAACTACGCATGAAAAACTTCATTCCTGCATTTGACGGTGTGGATCAGCCTGGCTATCAAACACAGGTTGCTCTGCAGTACGATAGTGGAAATTACTCCGCTGCAATGCAAAAGGCTTTGGGTCTGTTGGGTTATGAAGACCTACGTAAGGAGCAGGAAGAAGCTCGCAAGCAGGGACGCTACATCGGTGTTGGTTTCTCCTCCTATATCGAAGCCTGTGGCATTGCTCCATCTGCAGTAGTCGGTTCTTTGGGAGCACGAGCTGGCCTTTACGAGAGTGCCAATGTCCGGGTACAGCCAACAGGAAAAGTTTCTGTTGAAGATGTGCAAAAGACAATTTTCCCGGTGATTTGCACATGGAATACCTGGGTGATTAATAAAAGTAATAGTAACAAGATTTGTTAAGGCAAATTAACAAAAATATAGTATTGACAGAATACTTACAGTAATTAGTATATTATTGTGTATGCTTAAAAAGGATATAATGTATTGTTTTATAATAAAAAAATTCCAGCAGAGAAAAATGTAAAAAAGATTAAACTAGATTTTTCAAAAAATCTTGACTTTAACAAAGCCATTAAAAGTTTAAACTTAAGTAATAAAAAATTAATCGTATTAAACTTTGCGTCTTTAAAAATCGATAAAATT